>NZ_CBAUBA010000046.1:0-15572 GCF_964796385.1 Aquirufa sp.
GTTTACATGGTTCTCCCAATTTGTCCCATTTCACCAAAGATGGCATTAATGATTTCATTGTCAATAAACACAAGCATGCGGTAAATCCGAATCACATTGGAACGAAGGCATCCGTTAAATATGCGGATAAGATTCCAGCTGGTGGCACAAAAGTGTATCGCCTGCGTTTGACAAATCTAACCTTGCGTGAGCCATTTGTTGATTTTGATCAAATTTTTGATCAAAGAAAGCGCGAAGCTGATGAATTTTACACGGAATTACAGCCTGGAATTCAGGATGAAAACTTAAAGAATCTACAGCGACAAGCCTATGCAGGTATGTTGTGGACCAAACAGTGGTATTATTACAATGTGTTCGAATGGATAAAAGGTGATCCTGCTATGCCTAAACCGGATGCTTCACGTAAAATCGGTCGTAATAATACATGGCGCCACATGTATGCGGCGAATATTCTCTCCATGCCAGATAAATGGGAATACCCATGGTTTGCAGCTTGGGATTTGGCTTTTCATACCTTGCCTTTAGCACGGTTGGATCCAGATTTTGCGAAACGCCAACTAGCCGTTATTCTCCGAGAATATTACATGCACCCGAATGGACAAATTCCTGCCTATGAGTGGTCTTTCTCCGATGTAAATCCGCCCGTGCATGCGTGGGCGACGTGGAAGGTATATGAGATTGATAAGGAAATGAATGGCAAAGGAGACGTCGTTTTCCTGGAGCGGATTTTTCATAAGCTATTACTCAATTTTACTTGGTGGGTAAATTTAAAGGACGAGGGAGGGGATAATATTTTTGGTGGTGGTTTCTTGGGGATGGACAATATTGGGGTATTTGACCGGTCGGCGCAATTACCTACCGGCGGTCACCTAGAACAAGCTGATGGGACGGGTTGGATGGCCATGTATAGCCTAAATATGTTGCGCATTGCGTGTGAGATTGCGATTGAAAATCCGGTTTATCAGGACATGGCTTCCAAATTTTTCGAGCACTTTTTACACATTGCGGGTGCTATGCAGACAATCGGTGGGGATAAATTGAATTTGTGGGATGAAGATGATCAGTTTTATTATGACATGTTGCACAAGCAAGATGGAAGTGCGGAGTTGCTCAAAGTTCGCTCGATGGTGGGTTTGATTCCTTTGTTTGCGGTTGAGGTGTTGACCTCGGAAATGCTCGAAAAATTGCCTGCCTTTAAACGCCGTGTTGAATGGGTATTGAACAACCGCCCTGATTTAGCTGGATTGATTTCGCGCTGGTACGAACCAGGAAAAGGGGAGACGCGTTTGTTGTCAATTTTACGTGGACATCGGATGAAGATGATTATGAAGCGGATGTTTGATGAGACGGAATTTTTATCTGATTTTGGGATTCGTTCGCTTTCCAAATACCATAAGGAGCATCCATATAAATTTGCTTTTGATGGGGGGACTTTGCAAGTAGATTATACGCCAGCGGAGTCTACGGGAAGTATGTTTGGTGGAAATTCCAATTGGCGCGGACCTATTTGGTTCCCAATGAATTATTTAATTTTAGATTCCTTGAGTAAGTTTTCGGAATATTATGGTACGGATTATGAGGTAGAATTTCCGACTAATTCAGGCGAAATGATGAACATCAAAGATGCCGCAGAAGGGGTATCTAGGCGTTTATTGGCCATGTTCATTCCCAACGAAAAAGGAGTCATTCCAATGTACGATGGGCATGAGAAATTGCATGATGATTCCCATTTGTTCTTTGAGTACTTTGATGGGGATACGGGGAAAGGTTTAGGAGCGAATCATCAAACCGGTTGGACCGGACTAATCGCTGAAATTATTAGACAATTACATACCAAATCATGAGTACTCCAGAAGAAAGATTTGCGGCCTTAGGCCTTGTTTTGCCACCTGCACCAAAACCCTTAGGCGTTTACAAACCCGGTTTACAAGTGGGCGAATTCTATTATGTTTCAGGTCATGGACCTGTGCTGCCGGATGCGTCTTTGATCATTGGGCGGATTGGCGCCGAGTTGGACATTGAGGCGGGGAAGTTAGCGGCCCAACAAGTGGGATTGACTATATTGGCGACGCTAAAGGCTCAATTGGGCTCTTTGAATCGCATAAAACGTGTCATTAAAGTATTAGGCATGGTCAATGCGACGGATGATTTCTTGCGTCATCCGTATGTGATTAATGGCTGTTCAGAATTATTCGCTAAAGTGTGGGGGGAGGAAAATGGTATTGGTGTTCGTTCCGCGGTAGGTATGGGCACTTTACCGGATAACATTCCGGTGGAGATTGAGGCGATGTTTGAGCTAGACATGTAGAGACGCGATACTCGCGTCTTACAGACATTGGACTTTAGACGTTGGACGTTAGTCACTTTGGTAAAGCTTGCTCAGACGAGATACTTCACGTCTTTTTTTTCTTTGGCAAAGCTTACAGCATTGCCAAAGTTTGAGGCGCTTTTCTGCGCCGATTTCCCCAGACTTCAGTCTGATGTTTAATCCCAGATTTATGAATCGATGCTGCGCATCTCAAACTTTGGCAATCCTAAAAGGTTTGCCAAAGCGACTTCGCACCTCGCGTCTCTACTAGGCGGAAATTTCTAACATCTTTTTCATTGCCTTGTAGGCCGGGATTCGGATTGATTCTTCTAAATGAATCTCAGGTAGTTCGTAGTACAAGGCATTGTACAACTTCTCGAGCGTATTCATTTTCATGTAAGGACATTCGGAGCAAGCACACGTATTTTGCTCGTTGGCCGGCGCCGGAATCAAATGCTTGTGCGGTACAGCTTGCTTCATTTTGTGTAGGATTCCCGCTTCGGTTGCTACAATGAAGGTAGCGTTCGGGGAAGTTTCTACGAATTTCAATAAGGCTGTTGTCGATCCCACATAGTCTGCTTCTTTTAGGATAACCTCCTTGCATTCCGGGTGGGCGATTAACAAAGCATCTGGGTATTCCTGCTTTAAAACAGCTAATTTCTCTAAAGAAATATCAATATGCACCATACAAGCCCCTTCCCAAAGAATTAAATCGCGGCCTGTTTTGTGGGCTACGTACCGACCTAAATTCGCATCCGGCGCAAAGATGATTTCACGGTCTACTGGAATAGACTCGACGATTTGAACCGCATTGGAAGAGGTACAAATGATGTCGGTCATCGCCTTTATTTCAGCAGAGCAGTTGATGTACGAAACTACAATCGCATCTGGATGCGCTGCTTTCAATGCGGCAAATTCAGCTACGGGAACTGAATCGGCCAACGAGCATCCCGCGTTAAAATCGGGAACCACCACTTTTTTAGATGGGTTCAAGATTTTAGCTGTTTCGCCCATGAAATGAACGCCACAAAAAACAATGAAATCCGCTTCCGTTTTTTCAGCCGCTTGGGATAATCCGAGTGAATCGCCAACAAAATCAGCCAATTCTTGAATCTCCCCATCTACATAATAATGCGCCAAAATCACTGCGTTTTTTTCCTTTTTTAGGCGCTGGATTTCTGTGATTAACTCGATGCCTTTTGGGGTAGAGCGGGCAATGTACCCAACGGATTTGGCTTCGTCTATTAAATTCATTTCGCTTTCAGGCTAAGGTCTAAACTTTTCACTTGGTGCGTTAGGGCACCTACAGAGATATAATCAACTCCCGTTTCGCCATAGGCGCGGAGCGTTTTTTCATTGATTCCGCCAGATGCTTCGGTGACGAACCTGCCGTCAATTTTCCGGATCGCTGTGCGGAGGCGTTCAGGGCTGAAATTGTCCAACATGATTCGTTGGACGCCACCGGTGGCCATTACTTGATCTAATTCATCCTCGTTGCGCACCTCGATTTCAATCGACAAGGGCGATGGTAAGGATGCGTTATATATAAATGCTTTTTCTAAAGCCGCTTTTACTCCACCTGCAAAGTCAATGTGGTTGTCTTTGATGAGGATCATGTCAAACAAACCGTATCTGTGATTCACAGCACCTCCAATTTTGCAGGCCCATTTTTCCGCTAAACGGAAGTTGGGCGTCGTCTTGCGTGTATCCAATAATTTGGCACGGGTCCCTTCTAAGATATATACTAATGAACGCGTGTATGTGGCGATGCCCGACATGCGTTGCATGCAATTCAATACCAAACGTTCTGCTTTTAAGATAGATTGGGAAGAACCATTGACTTCCAAAACCACTTGGCCTGGTTCGATCCAGGTGCCATCGTGGATGAAAACTTGCACAGCTAACATGGGGTCAACTTCCTTAAAAATCGCCAAAGCTAATTCCACGCCGGCTAATACCCCACGATCTTTTACGAGCAATTGAGCTGTTCCTGACGCTTCCCTAGGAACAGTAGAAAGGGAGGTGTGATCCCCGCTACTGATGTCCTCTGCCAAGGCAGATTGGATAAAAGCGTGTATGTAGGTTGGCTCTAAATAATTGAACATGGCGAATTTTGGAAAGTCAAATTTACGAAAATTCCCATTGCAATTGATTTCTGAGAAAATTATCCTATTTTTGTCGCCTATCATGCAAAAGAAGATTCAATTTTTTCAGTTGTTTTTGTTTATACCAGTGCTGTTTTGGCTCGTGGCAAAGCCAATTTCTTTGGTAAAAACAGACGATGCGCAGATAAAAACTGAAAAAAATCAAAAGACGTTTCAAGTTGCTGAGCAACATGTGTATCAAGTTAGCTCAAGTACGAATGTCGATTTTCCGCAGGATTTTGTCTTCCCGAGTGTGCAAATTTTCTCGGTGCAAGCCCCTCAATTAGCCATTAAATTGCCATCTGTTATTCATCGGACGCAATTCATGCGCATCTTATTAACTCAATTTATAGCCACACTGGCGCCCTGAGGTACAGTCGCTAGTCGTCAGTCGCTAGTCACTAGTGCGTCAGTCAAATAAGGTCTAACGTCCAACGTCTAACGTCCAATAGAATATTTACAATTTATTATTTACAATTTAATTTAAAGTTATGCGTTATAAAAGTGCCATTATTTGGCTGTCAACAATCATTTCAGCCCTATGTATTTTCTTCCTTTCGTTTACGTGGAAGTCAAACCAATTAAAAGAACAAGCGATTAAGTATGCTACGGCTGCCGATGGCAAAGTGGATGCCGCAAAGCGTTTACATTTCATTGATTCCCTTTGGAAGCAACCTGTGTATATTGGATATACCTTACAAGAGGTAACGCAATATGCGTTGCAAAAAGGTCTTGATTTGGAAGGTGGTTTACACGCCGTATTAGAGGTTTCACCAGTTGAAATCTTACGTGCACTTTCCGGACAGTCGAATGACCCGAACTTCGAGAAAGCCTTAGCAGAAGCAAGTGCTGCACAAGCAACGTCGACGTCATCGTTCAATGAGTTGTTTTACGATGCATTCGCTCGTATTGCTCCGAAGCAAACATTGGCATCTGTATTTTCTAATTCAGTTAACCGGGGTAAAATTTCATCTACATCTACGGACACACAAGTTAAGCGTGTGATTGATGCGGAGATTGACGGAGCTGTTGACCGTGTGTACAAGATTATTCAAGCGCGTATTGACAAATTTGGTGTTGCGAATCCAAACATCCAACGTTTACCAGGATCTAACCGTATTCAGGTTGAATTACCAGGTGTAGAAAACCCAGAGCGTGCACGTAAATTATTGTCGGGTGCAGCGAAATTGGAGTTTGTCGAATGTTATGAATTGAACGAATATGGTGCTGGCTTAAATGCGTTGGGTGCTATTTTAGATCGTGAGGCGAAAGCTCCGAAAGTAGCGGCGGCTCCAGCAGCATCACCAGCGAAAGACACAACAAGCAATGCGTTGGCATCTCAATTAGCGGCTCCGGCTAAAGATTCTGCAGGCAAAGCAAAGGCGGATACTTCCGCTGGTTCTGCTTTAACGAAATTATTTATTCAAACAGGAAATGGAATAGGGGTGTATGTCAAAGATACGGCTCGTGTTAATGCTTTGTTTCGTCGTGCGGATGTGCGTGGTTTTTTCCCGGCAAATTTAAAGTTTGCGTGGGCAGCAAAAGGTATTCCAGCAACGAATGGCGATGAGATTTTGTCATTGGAGGCTTTGAAACAAGCAGAAGGCCAAAAGGCTCCTTTGGAAGGTGACGTCATCACGGATGCGGCTCAAGATTTTGACCAAACAGGTCGTGCAGAAGTAACGATGTCGATGAATGGAACAGGTGCTCGTATTTGGAAAAACTTGACAGGCGCGAATATCGGTCGGCGCATTGCCATCGTACTAGATGGTTATATATACTCAGCTCCGGTTATCAACGGAGAAATTCCAGGTGGTCGTTCTTCGATCTCGGGTAGCTTCACTGTTGAGGAGGCAAAAGACTTGGCCAACGTATTGAAGGCGGGTAAATTACCAGCGCCAACGCGTATTGTGGAAGATGCATTCGTAGGTCCATCATTAGGAGCGGAGGCAATCAATCAAGGTTATATGTCCATGTTGTTGGGATTGGTTTTGGTTATTGTGTTCATGGTAGGCTATTACGGAACTCCAGGATGGATGGCTAATTTGGCCTTGTTCTTCAACGTATTCTTTATCGCGGGTGTTTTGGTTCAAATCCAAGCAGCATTAACCTTGCCAGGTATCGCGGGTATCGTGTTGACATTGGGTATGGCGGTGGATGCCAACGTACTTATTAATGAGCGTATTCGTGAGGAATTGCGGTCAGGTAAAGGTTTGTTGGATGCCATTAATGTGGGTTATGAAAAAGCTTTAAGTGCGATTTTGGATGGAAATATTACAACGATTTTGATTGGTATTATCTTAATCATTTTCGGTTCAGGATCTGTGAAAGGATTTGGAGTGACGCTTTGTATTGGTTTGGTTACGTCGGTATTTTCTGCGGTTTACATTTCCCACTTGTTGGTGAACTGGATGGCAAAACGTGCAATCAAGGCAGGTAAGGAGAAGGAAATGACGTTTGAGACATTCATCTCACGTGATTTATTCAAGGGTATGAACTTTGATTTCATTGGAAAGCGTAAGTATTCATATTGGTTCTCATGGTCTTTAATTGCCATTGGAGCGATTGTGGTGTTTATGCAAGGTGGCTTTAACTTAGGTGTTGATTTCAAAGGAGGTCGTTCGTATGTGATTGAGTTTAATCAAGCGGTATCAACTGAAAAAGTGAAAGCGGCGTTGGTTGATGATTTTGGAGGAAAAGGGGTAGAGGTGAAGACCTTTAACGGGGATACAAAATTGAAAGTAACTACGTCATATTTGGTTGAAGATGAATCAATTACGGCAAACAATACGGTTCGTACGGCATTGGAAACAGGTTTGAAGGATTTTGCTTCAGCTGCTCCCAAAGTGGTATCTGAGTCGAAAGTAGGAGCGACTGTTGCGGATGATATTTTGATGCAATCATTTGTATCAATCTTCTATGCTTTGATTGCGATCTTTATTTACATCTTGATTCGTTTCCGTAAGTGGCAATATTCATTAGGTGGTATTGTAGCTTTATTACATGATACTTTTGTGGTATTGGGTATGGTTGGAATCGTTCGTTTGTTCGGATTTGAATTGGAGGTTGACCAAGTATTCATTGCAGCGGTTTTGACTGTTATTGGATATTCAATTAATGATACGGTGGTTGTGTTTGACCGTATTCGTGAGGAGATTGGTGTGAATCCAGATTTGGGTAATAAACAATTGATGATTAATACAATCAACGGTTCCATTAACCGAACTATGTCACGTACGGTGATGACGGCAACAACGGTATTCTTAGTAGTAACGGTGTTGTTGATCTTCGGAGGTGACGTATTACGTGGCTTCTCGTTTGCGATGTTTATCGGGGTTGTGTTTGGTGCATATTCGTCTATTTTTGTGGCGGCGCCTATTGTAATTGACTTAGGAACATCATCTAAACCAAAGAAATAAGGACAGATGCCGGTTGCTTGAAAGAGTGGCCGGCATTTTACTTTTTCATTAAATTAATTGACTATGGACAACAGTATTTGGAGAAAGAAACCCATGCACATGTTTGAGCAAGACATGCAAAAAAGTGAGCTCAAACGCGTACTAGGGAAATGGAGCCTAACGGCTATTGGTATCGGTGCGATTATCGGTGGTGGTGTTTTTGTATTAACAGGAACAGCAGCCCATTTTCATGCGGGACCGGCTTTGGCACTTTCATTTATTATTGCGGGAGTCGGCTGTATTTTTGCCGCGCTTTGTTATGCGGAATTTGCCGCGATGTTACCGGTAGAAGGTAGCGCTTATGCGTATGCGTATGGAACGGTAGGTGAATTATTTGCTTGGATTATTGGTTGGGGATTAATCCTCGAATATGCCATGGGAGCGATGACCGTTGCCGTATCGTGGTCTGGTTATTTCAATAAGCTTTTACATCTCTTTGGGATTCATTTACCGGCGAATTTAACGAATGACCCTGTGTCATTTGGGGGAGCAGCGGTGAATTTGCCAGCTTTAGTGATTGTCTGGTTTGTGACTTGGATTTTAGTGAAAGGGATCAAAGAGGCGGCGAGTGCGAACAATATGATTGTGGTTTTGAAGGTAGCTGTCATTCTTTTTGTGATTATTATGGGGGCATTTTACATTGATGTGGCCAACTGGACTCCCTTCATACCGGAGGAAACGTTGGTTGAGCATGAGAGTGGTGAAATGTTGCCAGCATATGGTTGGGGTGGTATTATTTCTGGTGCATCGGCGATTTTCTTTGCTTATATCGGATTTGATGCGGTTTCTACACAGGCAGGTGAGGCAATTAACCCTAAGAAGGATATGCCATTCGCGATTATCGCTTCTTTGTTGATTTGTACTGTGTTGTACATTGCGGTTTCGTTAGTGTTAACCGGTATGCTTAATTACAAAAACATTACGGGAGATGCTTTGAAAGCGCCAGTAGCGTATGCGTTTGATGTAGCGGGTCAGCCTTGGGCGGTTTTTGTGATTACGGCAGCGGCGACGGCAGGTTTGCTATCGGTGATGCTTGTGATGATGTTAGGCCAAACGCGTGTCTTCTTAGGCATGGCGAAAGATGGTTTATTGCCAAAGTTTTTTGCTGAGATTCACCCAACGTTCAAGACGCCTTGGAAATCGACGATATTGGTAGGTGCTGCGGTATCGATTGTGGCTGGATTGACCCCTATTTCTTTATTGGGAGATATGACGAGCTTTGGTACTTTGTTTGCTTTTACGATGGTTTGTTTGGCGGTATGGATTTTACGTTTCCGTGATCCAGGTCGTGATCGTCCATTTAAGGTTTCTGGATTAAATATTGTGGCTCCATTGGGAATCATTGTGAATACCTTTTTGATTTTTAATTTAGGTCGGACGGCACAGATTTTCGCTATAGCGTGGTTGGTGTTTGGGTTGGTGGTGTACTTCGTGTATGGCCGACCGCGTTCGCATCTGAATACGAGAGAGTAATAAGAAGCCTCTGATGAAGGGGCTTTTTTTATGGGTTCTTTCTTTGGCAAAGCGCGAAGCCCCTTTGGCAAACCTTTCAGGATTGCCAAAGTTTGAGGCGCTTTTCGCGCCGATTATTTTTGTAGAGACGCGATACTTGAACTGCACCCAAAAAGTTGGACAACTTATTGGGTGTTTTTTTATGTCAAGAAAAATCAAGTACTCTTACGATCTCAAACTTTGCCAAAGCGCCAAGCTTCGCCAAAGAGACAACGGCCTTTGCCTAAGCGATATTTTTGGCGTATTTTTGCACCTTGATTTATCATTATGCAAAAGATTGACGCGGAAATTGCCAAACGACGGACCTTTGGTATCATCTCTCACCCCGATGCGGGAAAAACGACGCTAACGGAAAAATTGCTACTTTTTGGAGGGGCTATTCAAACGGCTGGGGCGGTGAAATCGAATAAGATAAAGAAGGGGGCGACCTCCGACTTTATGGAAATTGAGCGCCAAAGAGGTATCTCGGTCGCGACTTCTGTCATGACATTTGAGTATAATGATGTAAAAATCAACATCTTGGATACCCCCGGTCACAAGGACTTTGCGGAGGATACGTATCGGACTTTGACGGCTGTGGATTCAGTGATTTTGGTCATCGACTGCGTGAAGGGTGTCGAGGAACAAACCGAGCGTTTGATGGAAGTTTGTCGCATGCGGAAGACGCCAGTGATTATATTCATCAATAAGATGGATCGTGAGGGTCAGAATCCCTTTGACCTACTCGATGAGTTAGAACAAAAATTGAAAATTTCCGTACGCCCTTTGACTTGGCCAATTAATATGGGCCAAAACTTTAAAGGCGTTTACCATTTATTGGATCGCTCGTTGAACTTGTTCTCAGCCAACAAAACGAAGATTGAGAAGAATGTTGCTTCGGTCGATATTGCCACGCCTGAATTGGATACGCGCGTAGGAGAACGTGACGCGAATCAGCTACGTGAAGACGTGGATTTGATTGAAGGCGTGTACGAAACTTTTGATCGCGAAGAATATCTACGCGGTGAGTTAGCGCCTGTGTTTTTCGGCTCGGCGGTCAATAACTTTGGCATACAAGAATTGTTGGACACTTTCACCAAAATCGCTCCATCTACCCAAGCGCGTGGAACCGACGTGCGTATGGTGGAACCTAATGAGAAGAAATTTACTGGATTCGTGTTTAAGATACATGCGAATTTAGATCCCAAACACCGCGATCGGATTGCGTTTTTGCGTATTTGCTCAGGTGTGTTTCATCGGAATACATTTTACCAACATATTCGCTTGAAGAAGAATGTGCGTTTTGCGAATCCCTATAATTTCATGGCCCAAGATAAAGAGGTTGTGGAGGAAGGTTTTCCTGGCGACGTAATTGGTTTATATGATACAGGTACGTTTAAAATTGGCGATACTTTGACGGAAGGGGAGGTTATGAATTACCAAGGAATCCCGAGCTTCTCGCCGGAGATTTTCAAGGAGCTCATCAACTTAGACCCGATGAAGTCCAAGCAATTAGAAAAGGGGATTGATCAGCTTACGGATGAAGGTGTAGCTCAATTATTTACGCAGCCTCAATTAGGTAATCGCAAGATTGTGGGAACGGTGGGAGATTTACAATATGAAGTTATTCAGTACCGTTTGGAGCATGAATATGGCGCCAAATGTCGCTTTGATGGCATGTCGGTGACTAAGGCTTGTTGGATTACCTCCGAAGACCCGAAAAAACTACAAGAATTTGTGCGTTTAAAAGGGCAAAACATTGCTCAAGATAAAGATGGAAATTACGTGTTCTTGGCGGATTCCGATTGGATTCTTCGTATGAACCAAACGAATAATCCTGATATTGAATTTCACTTTACAAGTGAGTTTAAGTTGGCATAGCCCCTTTGGACTTTGTTTTTTTCTTTGGCAAAGCTCGTCGCTTTGTCAAAGTTTGAGGCGCTTTTCGCGCCGATTCCCCAGACTAAAGTCTGGGTTTATTAATTACCCTAGGCTTTAGCCTAGGGACTAGTCGCGAGGTATTGCGTCTCTACGAAAATCGGCGCGAAAAGCGCCTCAAAATACGGCAATGCTCTCACCTCTTACCTCTTACCTCTCACCTCTCTAAACTAACCCTAAATCCTTCTGAATTACCCCAACTTTCTCCTGCAGGTAAGCAAAGGTCTTATCGAAATCAGTGGCAGATGCTAAAGGGGCATTTACCGACACATAGAATTTGATTTTAGGTTCCGTGCCGGAAGGTCGAGCGGACACTTTAGATCCGTCGGCAAGGATGAGTTGAATCACGTTTGACGCTTCGATGCCACGGCCAACGGCAATACGTGTTTGCTTTCCGGTTAAGAGGTCTGTTGAAATAAGACCTTCGTAATCGAGAACCGTTACAGGTTTTGATCCAGCCACAGATGCGGGAACATTCGAACGAAGGTTGATCATCATTTGCTTGATTTCCTCGGCGCCAACTTTCCCTTTTTTGGTTAAGGAGATGAGTCCTTCGTAGTAGAAATTGTTCTCAATGTACATTTCGGCCAGGAAGTCGAACAGCGATTTGCCCTGATCTTTGGCATAAGCGGTTAATTCTGCAATCATCGCACAAGAGGCCACAGCGTCTTTGTCGCGGACTGCATCGCCAATTAAATAGCCGTAGGACTCTTCGCCACCTCCGATGAACTTTTCCTTGCCCTCTAACTCGCGGATAACCTGCGCGATATATTTAAAGCCGGTTAAGGTATTGTAGCATGTGACGCCTTTGGACGCACACATTTTATCAATCAAATCCGTGGTCACAATCGTTTTGGCCACAAATTCATTGCCCTTCAAATCCGTTACTTTCAATAAATAATATAGAATCAAACTGGCCATTTGGTTGCCGTTCAACAGTACCCATTCGCCGTGTTGGTTCTTCACCGCAGCTCCCACGCGATCCGCATCGGGATCAGTCGCAATAACCAAATCCGCATCAATCGCTTTGGCTTTATTCAAGGCCAAAGTCATCGCCTCTTTTTCCTCCGGATTCGGATAAACGACGGTTGGGAAATTACCATCCGGAATCGCTTGCTCTTCCACAACGCTCACCGACTCAAAACCTAATAGGTCTAATGCTTTTGGCACCAAGGTAATCCCTGTTCCGTGGATCGGAGAGAAGACAATTTTTAAGTCTTTTTGACGCTGAATGACCTCCGGTTTCCGACAATTCGCTTGGATGGTTTTCAAATAAGCCGTGTCAATCGACTCGTCCAATAAGTGTAATAAGGAATCATTTCCTTCAAATTTGATATCAGCAACCGTTGATATGGCGTTCACCTCCGCCACGATATTCTTGTCATGCGGAGCTACGACCTGTGAGCCATCTGCCCAATAAGCTTTGTAGCCATTGTATTCCTTGGGATTATGGGATGCGGTGATGACTAGGCCGGCTTGGCAGCCCAACTCGCGTACCGTGAACGATAACTGCGGAGTAGGTCGCAAAGCAGGGAAGAGGTAAACCTCAATGCCATTGGCTGTGAAGATATTTGCTGCAATTCGTGTAAATTCCGGTGAATTATTTCGCGAATCGTGGGCGATAGCCACTTTGATTTTTTGGCCCGGAAGGCATTTGTTTAGGTAATTGGCAAAACCTTGCGTCGCTGCACCCACGGTGTATTGATTCATGCGGTTGCAACCCACGCCCATCTCGCCGCGCATGCCGCCCGTCCCAAATTCCAGGGATTTGTAGAAGGAATCCGTCAATGCGGTCTGTTTGCCGGCTGCGATCATCGCTTGGATTTGTCCTTTGGTTTCGGCGTCGTACGGGCCGTTTAACCATTGGTCGATATTTGCTTGGGTCGTTGCGTCAAATGTCATATCCTAAATTTCTCCGGTAAAAACGTGTTTGGCTGGGCCAATTAAAAATATTTGGGTGTATCCGTCGGTGCTATTTCCTTCGAATTGCACGGCTAATTCGCCACCTAAAGTCTTGATTTGAATGGGGCTGTTCATGCCTTTGGTAGCGTTTGATACCAAAGCCGCTGCTGTAACGCCCGTTCCGCAGGAGTAGGTTTCATCTTCCACGCCACGCTCGTAAGTCCGAACGAAGAGGGTTTGGGGATCTAATTTCTCAGCGAAATTCACATTCGTTCCGTTTTGGCCTAGATAAGCTTCTGAATAACGAATTGCTGCACCAATGTTCTTCACATCCGTGAATTGTACTTGTTGGACGTAACGCACCACATGCGGCGAACCGGTATTGGTAAAATAGTCGTCGTCATGTTGGGCTATATTCGCCACATCTTGCATTTGTAATGATATGGTATCAGGAGTGATGTGAGCCAAATGCGGTCCATCCACCGCAATAAAATGTGCTTTTTCTTGTACGATACCTTGTTCTGCGGCAAAGCGTACCAAACAACGGCCGCCATTTCCACACATGGTTCCGGGAGTACCATCTGAATTAAAATAGACCATGCGGAAGTCGTAGCCTTCAGCCATTTGCAAGAGCATTAAACCATCTGCGCCTATGCCAAAACGGCGGTGGCAGAGTTGGGCAATCGCTGCAGTGTCGAGTTGAAACGCTAGGCTTCGGTCATCAATGATGATAAAGTCGTTCCCGGTTCCTTGGTATTTGTAAAATTGCATGGACGAAATTAAGAAAAATGTGCTAAGTATCGAGCTTGAATTATGTTAAGATGATGTTTTTCATGTCCGGCGATCATCCAGGACAAGGCGCGCGTGCTGATTTTCTGTCCATTCGCTAAGCCCATCGCATTTCCTTGCGTTAGCGTGAAGGATTGAATTAATGCTATTGTCGCTGCGCGAGTAGTTTTGTATTGAGCTAAAACCGCTTCTGCCGACTGGTTTTCATAGCCCGCCTGATCCATGTATTCGTTTTCGTCAAATCCGGGAAGTGATTGTATTTCTCCTCGCGAAATCGCCAAGGCCCGGTAGGCAAATATCCGCTCCGAATCAACAATGTGCCCTAAGAGTTGCTTGAGACTCCACTTGCCCTCTGCATACGCGTAGTTGGCTTCCTGCTCCTTGAGGGGCTCATAAATAGCTAAAATTTGCTTGGTTTGTTGGTCGAATACCTCCAACAGATTCGCATCTGTATCAAATTGTAGATATTCTGCGAAATAGAGAGCGTTTGGATATTCGTAATTGGCCGGAAAATGCATTCTATGACTTTTTATTATTCACTTACCTTTGGCAATCCTCCAAGGTTTGCCAAAGGTAGGGGGAAAAGGGATTTTTTGATTTGATTAAATGATAAAGAATATCGAGTAACTGATTTTTTTTAGATCTATAACCATTCATTAGGCAAACTTGCAAAGCCGTGATTTTCAATTGGATAAAGCAATTAGCTCAATTAAAGCCTAATTTTACTATTTTTTTAGAAGACCTATTGTATCCAAGTAGAATTTTCCTAATTTTGTGCCACCAAATATCAAACGGTCCGGTAGTTCAGTTGGTTAGAATACATGCCTGTCACGCATGGGGTCGCGGGTTCGAGTCCCGTCCGGACCGCCAACTTGGTTAAAGCTTCAGAGAAATCTGAGGCTTTTTTATTTATTGCTACACCACCAGCAATCCCATTTCCCGCAATTCCTCTACGATTCCTCCTTCCCAAAAATTTCTAAAATCTCCCAAGCCTGATTGATTAAACTCCTTTTGGAATTCCTCTAATGTCCATGTTTTGGTAGGACCAAGTGAGATGCGCGCTAATATGTCAACAAGCCACATACCCAATTGCTCAGGAACAATTAATTCCTCTTCGTCCCGTCCCAAACTCATTTGCAATATGTACTTACCGCGCGAGCGTTCTTCCATGGAAGGAATGGGTCCGAGCCAACAAATTTTAGCATTGGGTTTGGGGAATTCTTCTGGTTTTGGCGCTAAATTACGTTTAACGTAGTTTTTAGGAATCTGTGTACGAGGAATCTTAAAATCGAACCATTCCTGAAGAGGCATGTCTAATCCAATGCCATGCATGTAATTAAACAACGATTTTTTTAGCCCCTCACTAAATTGGGCATGATCCGTTCCCATGGGATCCGCATGTTCCAAATCATTATTAGCAAAGCTACCCGGTTCAGGGTTAAGTATTTTAATGTGATAAGCGTCCGGATTTAGGCCCACCGGACTATGCGCCGTTAAGGCAAATTGATGCCAAAAACCAGAGTGCATCACCCCATTTTCAAT
>NZ_CBAUBA010000047.1:0-15263 GCF_964796385.1 Aquirufa sp.
GGGTTTTGGTATTCCGATTTTAGAGGCTTTAACCAGTGGTATTCCAGTGATTGCCGCAAAAGGGTCCTGTTTAGAGGAAGCTGGAGGTCCACATAGTTTATATTTTCAACCACACGACGAAATTGAATTGACTGCGTCTATCGCTCAGATTCTTGCTGACAAATTCCTAAAAAATGAGATGATCAAAAATGGCAACGAATTTGCATTAAAGTTTAGTGAAGAAAACATCGCTAAAAATCTACAGGAGGTATATCACAAAACAATACAAGATTCAAATCTGTAGAAATTTGAGTTCAATAGGATTAGTCCGCGTTTAATTACGATGAATAGCATCGCACATTTATTCTGGCTTATAGATGCGCTCTGCCGTTCTTAATACCTCAGCCTTATCCAATGTCATCCGCTTGGTTTGTTGGGCCTGATACATCGCTCGCTGATCCGCGAAATGTTTGGATTCTGGATGCGAACTCGCTCCAAACGTATTCACGGTCTCAATAAGTGGTAAGCCTCCATCTTTAGGGAATTTGACAAAACCGATGTAGGCATCTCCACTAATCATCTTACGCTTTGACTCACCATATGGTTCCGACATCACTGCTGCTAATACATCCGGCATGCCCGCCTGAGGCCAATCTTCATTTCCGCGTTTTAGCCGTTGGTATTCACCTAAGGTTACATCCAAACGGCCATAATGCTTCAGTAAGAAATCATGTACATATTGACACAGCTGCACGGCTTCAGCTTCGGATAGAGGATCTTTGGATCCATTGGAGCGCATTTTGGAAGCATTGTAGTAGGCAATGTTGTAATATAAAGCACCCACACTCTCCACATTCGTCACATGATTCCATTGGTTAAGACCCTTTATAATGGTCGATAATGCTGGATATTTTGCAGCATCCAATTTGAAAATCGCAGAGGCATCCCAACCATAGGGATATAAGATCTTAGCGGGTAGTTGGCGATCAAATTTGATGCGTTTTAAATCGGTCCAACTGATCTTATCGAAGCTATCGATTAAATCTTTGGCTCTCCGGCTCCGATTATTGTGATAGGTTTCGTAGCCATCGTTTTTATCGAATTTGGCTGGATTTAAGTTTTCGGATTCCGCCGTGGCCATAAAGGGCGAATGATTCGTATTAAACAAATACCCACTTGACGGATTCTTATACTGCGGTAATTCATCTAAAGGTTTGAATGTTTTCCAAAGCGTCGCACGGGTATTTCCGGGCAGCGTGGAGGCCCAATTGTATTTTGGGTCCGCATTGCGATACGGCATCTTGCCATTCGAGATGTAAAAGATGTTATCTGACTTATCTGCATACATGATGTTAAACATGGGCAAATGATTCTGATTCAACGCAGCTTTAAATTCAGCGAAATTTGTTGACCGATTCATTGCATACCATTGTTGCAATGCACCCGCATCCATCAAGGAAGGTAGTCGGATCGAGAAATATGCTCCTTTTGGCGTTTTTAAGGTCGGTCCATAGATCGATTTATATGCCATTTTGCCCACGGAGAATGGAATGCCTTTGATGTTTAATTTGACTTTTCTTTTTTCTAAGTTTAGCCATTCGCCATCCACTTTGTATTGTCCTGGATGATCCTTGTCGGTTTCCAACTGATATACATCGATTTTATCTTGAAAATTTACGGTATGTGCCCAAGCTAAATTTGGCGTCACTCCATGAAAAATCAGGGGTCCACCGGGAAATAAACCGCCTAAAATATTCCAACCTTCTTCACTTTGTACGTGGGCCTCATAGAATGCAGTGGCGCCTTCAATGGGCTGGTGCGCATTAATGACCATCATCGTCTCCCCTGACGCAGATTTAGTACTTTTTATTGCAAAGGCATTACTACCCTCGCCCGTAAATCCTTTTAAGTGCGGAATTGATCCATCGAGAATCTTAGGAAGTGTTTTATCCACGCCGCAGAAAATGGCTACGGAGAACATGGATGTCGCAATGTAATCCTCTAAAGTAATGGGAAATACGTGTTTGTTTAATACGTCGGATGGGTGTGCTTTGGCATAAGCGGTAATTCCTTGTAAATAGCCTTGTAACAACTGGAGGAAAGCGGGATCCATCGATTTGATTTGTTGGTCCACCACTTGCCGCGTATTCAATAGTCCAAAGACAAAATCCACGGGTGCTCCTTTTTTGCCAAGGTAGGTACTCAGCTTCCCTTTACCTGTCAAAATGAGTGTTTGGATGGTTTTGAAGTCGTCTTCCGCGTGTGCCCAAGCTAAGCCATACGCCACCTCTGGATCTGTAGGTGCGAAAATGTGTGGTACGCCATAGCTGTCGCGCGCGATGGTGATTTGGTTGGTACGGATGGTGGGATCTTCAGAGAATGCATTTGAAACTAGGCCAACAAAGTAAATAAGTACGAGTAAAGGTTTTTTCATGGTTTGTCGAAAAGTCGTTTAAGTAGCGCGGATGTTCTAGCCACATGGTTCGAGCGTATTTCTTTTTCTTGTAACGCGATTTCATCAAAGATCCCTTGCAGGGCTTTTTCTGTGACATAGTCGGCCAAATTAGGATTCATTCTTTTGTTGCTAAATGGAATAGCTTGGTAGGCTTTGTTGAGTTGATCCCAGTATTTGGTGGCCTGAACGGTCGCCAAAGAAGCTTGAATGGTAGGTTTAAATTGTTCGGTCAGTTGGTCCTGCGTCTTGCTGCGTAAGTAATCAGTTGCTGCGCGCTCATTTCCACGTAAGATAGAAAGTCCATCCGTGACGGTCATTTCTTTGATGGCTTGCAGTAAAATGGGAGCTGCCGTTTTGCAGGCGTCTTCTGCAGCACGATTTAGGCTAAGAATGAACGCGTCGGCGAGTTGGTTTAAACCCATACTTCTCAGCGTACTTTCTATCTTTCGTGCTTCAGGGGGCATGGCGATTTTACGGGCGGCGTTTTTGAAAAAGCCATCATGCTTAGCTAAATCAGCACATCCTTTTTCTGCCCCAAGTGTCAAGGCTTCTTTTAATCCTGCTGATATATCAGCGGGATTGATTTGGGGTTTTGTTGTAATTTCTTGGGCTTTCTTGAGTATGCCGTTTAAATTCTGTGCTTTCAACTGCAGTGAAAGGAATAAGATGGCAAGGATGCGTAGGTAGGTCATATCCTTAAAATTAAGTCTTTTTTAATTTTATCACTATATTTAACGTCCAAGAAATCTATAGGTCTCTATGAAAGTCACGCTTACTTTATTCTTAGCTCTTTTTATCCCTATTTTATCGTTTGCGCAGGCCGACAGTCTTTTCATAAAAAAGATTTCGGATGACATTATGCGTAACGGAAAAGCGTATGAGTTGTTATATGAATTGACGAAAAAAATTGGTGGCCGGTTGGCCGGATCGCCGCAGCATCAACAAGCGATTACGTGGGGAAAGCGGAATATGGAATTGTTAGGACCGGATAAGGTATTTCTTCAAGCCTGCAAATCACCTAATTGGAAGCGTGGAGGTGCTGATTTTTCCGCAATTGTAGGCGTTCAAGGTGAGGCACGTGTTCAACCTTTGGCTGCATTAGCGCTGGGAAATTCGATGGGATCGAATGGCATGATTGAGGCTGAGGTATTGGCGGTGGCCAATTTTGATGAATTGGAAAAGCGGAAGAATGAGGTAAAGGGTAAGATTGTTTATTTCCATAGTGTTTTTGACCCAACAATAATTCAAACGTTTCGGGCTTATAGTGAGAGCGGTGTGTATCGTCGGTCAGGTGCATCGCGCGCAGCTAAATACGGTGCTTTGGGAATCATGATTCATTCGTTGAGTACAGCTCCAGATAATGCGCCGCATACTGGATCCATGACGTATGAAAATGATTTACCGATGATCCCAGCGGTGGCTTTAGGGCCAAATGATGCTAAGATGCTGTACGCATTAGCTCAAAAAGGATCTGTAAAAGTTCAAATGCAAACCTATGGTAATTTCTTGCCAGATGTGGATGACCATATTGTGGTGGCTGAGATTAAAGGTTCGGAATTCCCGAATGAATATATTACGTTGGGCGGCCATTTGGATAGTTGGGACGTCAACGAAGGAGCCCATGATGATGGCGCCGGAGTCGTACATACGATGGAAGTTTTGCGCGTCATGAAGGCCTTAAATTATAAACCAAAGCGTACGATTCGCTTTGTGCTTTTTGCCAATGAGGAGAATGGGGTTCGTGGAGGCAATGAATATGCGAATCAGGCCAAGATAAATAATGAGAATCACATATTTGCATTGGAAAGCGATGAGGGTGGCTTCACTCCCCGTTCGATTGGAATCACGGCGCCCAAAGCAGCCTTCCAGAAATTTCAGGCTTGGTCTACCCTATTGAGGCCGTATGGTACGGAGGTGACCTTAGGTGGAGGCGGAACTGATATTGGGCCGTTGGCCCGTATAAACCCAGCGACGGTCATTGCGGGCTTGGTTCCGGATAGTCAGCGTTATTTTGATTTACATCATGCGAAAACGGATGTATTTGAAAATGTAAATAAGCGGGAGTTGTTGTTAGGTGCGGTTAATATTGCAGCCATTATTTATTTAATTGATCAATACGGTGTAAATCCTTAAGCGAATGAAAACGATTATTTTATGTTTAGCGGCTAGTATTTTTGTGGTTTTTTCGGTCTATTCAGTGCCGAAAAAGGGTCAGCGGGTTTTGGTGTATACCAAAAACGGACCAGGTTATGTGCATGATAATATTCCAGCGGCTGTTGCCTGTTTTCAGGAGTTAGGAAAGTTGCATCAAATTCAGGTAGACGTGTCGGATGATCCTGCTGTATTTACGGAGGCGAATTTAGCTCAGTATCAAGCGTTGATTTTTACGAGTACCAATAATGATGTTTTTGCATCGGATGCGCAGCGTTTGGCATTTCGGCACTATGTGGAGGCAGGTGGAGGCTTTGTAGGGGTGCATTCCGTGACGGGTACGGAGCGGAAATGGTCGTGGTTTAAGATGATGGTGGGTGAAACGTTCTCGTGGCATGCGAAGTTTCAGCCATTTCGGATATTGAATATCAATGCGGCCCATCCTTCGATGCAGGGAGTTCCGATGCGCTGGGAAAAAGAGGATGAGTGTTATTTCGGGAAAGAGTTATATCCGGGCATTCAGGTGCTGATGATGCATGATTTGAGTAGTTTGGATGTGAAGCAGGCGGACTTGGTAAACCAATATAGCGGATCGTTTAAGGGGTATTTTCCGGCGGTTTGGACGCAGCATTTTCAAGGTGGACATGTGTGGGTGACGACGCTGGGGCATGATAAGGCGAATTACCAAGAGCCTGTTTACATCAATCATGTGTGGCAAGGCTTAAAATATGTACTCGATTCGGTTAAGAAAATTGATTATTCGAAGGCGAAGTCGGTGAAGTTTGATGAGGGGATTTGGGTGAATTAACGATAGTTTGCATTTTGCAAACTATTTTAGTAAATTCATACAATGAAATGGAAAGTTTTAAAAACTAAAAAAGATTATGCTAAAGCTGCCAAACGCATGATAGAGATTTTTCACGTGGAGGAGGAAGGTCCTTTACTTGATGAATTAGAGTTATTAATTGTCTTGATCAAAGACTATGATGATCGAAATTTTCCTTTGTTAAACATGGATCCACTTCGAGTCATTATTCTTAAAATGAATGAAATGGGAATTAAATCCAAGGATTTAGTTCCTTTGATTGGTTCTAAAGGGCATGTATCAGCCGTTCTTTCGGGCAAGCGCGAGATAACGTTGAAGATGGCTCAGCGTTTGAGAGAATTTTTTCAATTACCTGCGGAGGTGTTTATTTAACTAGCTGTAAACCTCCTGCCCTTTTTTCAAACCCAATTTTACTTGCTGCACTAATTCTACTGGCTCAAGCACGCGAATTTCTTGCGCATAGCGTAAGAAGAAATTAACTACTTCTTGGTCAATCTCCAGATTTAGTCGTATTTCTACCGAGGAGTCGTTTGAAAGATTGATTTCTTGGCTCGCATGAATCGGATATTTTTCAATGTAGTTTAGCATCCAACTGTCTTTGGAAAGCCAACAGCGAATTTTTGAAGCCGTCAGACTACTACTTCTAAAAAGACCTAAGCAATTTTTGAAATAATCCGCAGGCCTAAAGTCTGGATGTATCCGCACACGCGGTTGAACTGCCACGGAATTCACCTCTACAATCCGGTCTAAGGCGTATAATTGAAGTTGGTCTAGGTCAACCTTAATCTGAACCTCATCTGGGCTGACCGGTTGGAAAAGTACATACCAGCCGGTGTACCAACCATTATTGTATTCTTTAAGCAATACGGGTAATCCGCGTGTTTTTTTTTGTTTGGACTGTGATGATAAACCGCGATGGCTGAAGTCGACCACACGTTTCGCATAAATGTTTTCCAAAATGATAGGCATTAAATCAGCCCCGGAGCGTGCACCGTCTTTTACGAGTTCAATGGCCGACCAGGGTAATACTTCGTGGTATTGCGACAGGGTATTCTCTAATGCGATGGCACGTAATTTATTGACAACCCCCTCACCTGCTCCACCGGAAAATAAATGCTTATTGGCCTCAATTGATGAAGCTATTTGTTGCAACTCACGATCTGAAAATGTAGGGAAAGCGCTAATGTCATCGCGTATGTATAGGTAATTTCCCGTGGCACGCGAAAATCGCAGTAATTCACCAAAGGTATCTTGGAGCGTCGGATAGCGTGTTTTCAGTAATTCCTTAAGCTCTCGAATATCTCGATTAAATGTCCGTTCGCTATAGACAGAAATATCGTGTTCATCCTGCAAATAAGATGAAATACTTGCCAAATTCACTGCAAATGCTTTTTGCAGAAACAAGCCATTCAAAATTTTCAGTCGGTCCGTCGCTAACATCTTTTTTTCTTAAAGCTATGAAATTTCTTTTTAACCGCCAAATGGTGGCGGTCAACTAATCTAGCTTTGTACCAACAAAAAAGCAAAACTTATGATCACACAATCAATCAAATCGTTGTTAACCTGTCTTTTGGTGGTATTTATTTTCAGTTATGTTAGTGAAGGAATATTATTAGCATTTGCCTTGAAAAAATCACGTCGTTCAAATTGGATAAAAATCGGCCTTATCACGATTTTATTTCTAAGCTGTTTAGGCTTTATTATTGCTCCATATCATGTTTTTGGACAAACCGAGGCAGACGGTTTATATACGTTGGCCTTCACGTTTTATGCGCTCGTTATGGCGATTGGAAGTGGATTACGCATGTTAGACGCTGGACGTTAGACTTTAAATTCTAGCGTCTTGTATAATGTCTGATGTCTAATGTCTAACGTCTAGCGTCTATTGTCTAGTTTGTGATCGCTTTCAGTGCAAAATATAAGATTGACGGACATAGCAAACATCCAAGTCCCGTATAAAAAGTGGCCGTCATGGCGCCATAAGGTACAAGTTTTGCATCTGTGGCTGCGAGTCCTGCGGCCACACCGCTCGTCGTTCCTAATAAACCTCCAAATACCATCGCAGATTTTGGATTATCTAAACCAATATATTTGGCAATTAGCGGAGTTCCAATGGTCACCAAAATAGACTTAATTACACCCGCACCAATGCTTATGGCGATGATGTCCGAGCTCGCTCCTACGGCAGTTCCCGTAACCGGTCCTACAACAAAAGTACATGCTCCCGCTCCAATTGTTGCCAAACTCTCCGCATCCGTGATTCCCATCGAAAACGCAAGTAAAGCTCCACTTGAAAACGTGATGAATACGCCAAGAAACAAGGAGAAAATACCTACTAGTCCCGTTTTTTTGATCACGGCAAAGCTGGCACCCATCGCTGTAGACACGATGGCGAAATCCCGAAATACAGGTCCCCCCATTTGTTTAAAACCACTCAAACCAGTTAAATCCGCAATTCCATTTTTGCCTTCTGTCAGCACGCCTGCAAAATAGGCTAAAACTAATCCGGCAAAAATGGCAATAGCAGATCCTGGTATTTTCTTTCTAAATACGAATTTGGAAATACCCTCGGCCGCAAACATGATGAGTCCAGTGACTAAAAATGCCACCATTAATCCATTTTTGTCCAGTAATGTTTCGATGTAATTCATGTTAGCGTTGGTTTTTGTTGGCCAACAAAGGCATGAGTGATAAACAAATAATTACTGGAATGATGCCTGCCAAAACCGCCAGCATTCCATTGGTAAAGGCTACACGAACGTTTTGGATGGCCGACATCGCCACGATGATGGGGATGTACATTTTACTCCAGAACAAAATTCCTTCACCCATTTCGACATGAAATAGATTTCTTTTTTCTAATTCATTCTGAGCCAAAATTAAAAACAACATCGCAAAGCCCACGCCACCTACATTGGCTTCTATGTCCAATAATCTTCCTAAGGTCTCACCGAGTAATTGACCTGCAATAAAACAACCGGCCAATAAGGCCACTCCACGTAATAACATCTTATTGAATTAAGTTGACAACATCCTTTTTGGTTACTTTTCCCATCGCATTTCGAGGTAATTCGCTTACTGTTAGGTATTTACGCGGTGTTTTGTATGCAGGCATTTGTTCCCGCATCCAGGAATTTAAGGCCTTTTCATCGACAAGCCCTTGCGTGACAATCGCTGCAGCAACTAATTCTCCCCATTCATTATTGGGTAATCCCACAACGGAACAATCTTTAATGCCTGGATATTGACGCAAAACTTCCTCAATTTCTAAGGCAGATATTTTGTACCCCCCTGATTTAATGATATCGACTGAGTTCCGACCTAAAATACGGTAGCCGCCCAGTTCGTCCAACGCGGCGATGTCACCTGTTTGGAACCAACCATCCTCCGTAAATGATTCCGAAGTCGCTTCTGGTTTTTGCCAATATTCTTTAAAGACGTTCGCCCCTTTGACTTGTATTTCACCTTCTTCTGATAAGCGAACAGATACACCTGGAAGCGGATAACCTACGTGTCCCGCTACGCGTGGTCCATCGTATGGATTACTCAAAGCCATGCCAATTTCCGTCATTCCATAACGTTCCAATAACAAATGAGTCGAAATCGTTTGCCAACGTTCCATGACCGAAACGGGCAAAGCAGCTGAGCCAGAAATCATCAAACGTAAGTTGGCCAACGCATTTGTCAACTGCACTTGAACATCCTCTGGTTGCGCCTCCCAATAATTGATTAGCTTAAAATAGATCGTTGGCACCGCCATAAACACATTAATTCGCGCTTCTGTAATTAAGTCAAATATGCCCTTTTCGCTGAAATTTGGCATAAATTCACAACTAGCACCCACCCACAAAGAGCAAGAAACTACATTAACCACACCATGTACATGGTGCAATGGCAAGACACAAACAGTTGAATCTGCTGAAGTCCATTTCCAGGCTTCAATCAAGTCACATATCTGGGCATTCAGATTCGCATGCGTGCTGACAACCCCTTTTGGTAAATTCGTTGTTCCACTCGTATACAAGATCATGGCACTTCGGGAATCGTCGATTTCAGGTAAAATTTGCGTTTTTCCACTCTCATTTTTTCCAAGGACAATGAACCGACAACCCAATTCGGATGCCAAATCATTCATTAAATCTTCGAATTCAGGCGAGACAACCAAGATATTCGCACCCGAATTCTCTATCGTATAGCGCAAGGATGGTATCGGATAGCTTAAACATAGGGGAACAACGATCCCTCCTGCTTGCCAAATTCCCCATTGTACCCGCACATAGTCAAAGCCCGGCTGCACCATAAATGCTATCCGGCTTTCCTGTAAATCTGATTCGCCAGCTAAAAGTGTATAGGCAAATTGCTCTGCTGACTGGTGTAAATCCCTATAACTATATGATTTTCCTTCGGAAATGATCGCTGTTTTTCCAGCGTATTGGCGGGAATTAGAAAATATATTTATCATTCAAAATTTAGACATTAGACGTCAGACGCTAGAAATCAGACGCTAGACATCATTAAAATCACTCTCTACTCTCTACTCTCTACTCTCTACTCTCTACTCTCTACTCTCTACTCTCTACTCTCTACTCTCTACTCTCTACTCTCTACTCTCTACTCTCTAATCTCTCTATGGTCTATTTCTTGCCAAATTTCCACCCTCGGCAACCAAACTTCCTGCACATAGTGATTGTGAATCGGATGATTGGAATATAAATCATAAGCTGCTTGATCCTCAAAATCCATACCCAATCCATGTGTATACGGATTGGTAGCATTGAATTCGAGTAGAACTTTCAGATTCATTACACCCGGAATTTGGGAGAGCTTTCTTGATTCCGTTATGAAATAGGCTTGTTCAGCCGCTGAGGTCTCCGACTTGAATTTTAAAAATACACTGTGGTGTAACATATTTTTTATGTAAAGACGCGATACCTCGCGTCTAATTTATTTTAAGACGCGAAGTATCGCGTCTCTACCTTCTTATCTAACGTCTAACGTCTAACGTCCAACGTCCAACGTCTAACGTCTAACGTCCAACGTCTAACACATTCGCCATTAACCTCCACGCCCCTGGTACTCCAGCAGGTAATTGGCGGAAGAAAACTAGTCCTGTATAAATAAATTGACCTTTTCCGTAACGAGCCACAGCAATATTTCCCTTTTGTTCCGCTTCACCCGGATCAGTAAATGCTAATGGAAATTTAAAGTTTGGATCGGATGATTCAGCTAAGTAAATACTGCGTTCTTGAACCCAATCAGCAAAATCAGATTCTTTTATCTCATTTGGTTTGTGAAAAATAGGAAGATCCACCAAGAATTTTGGTGTAGCTTCTTCTTTAGTAATTCGGTTACGGGTAATGGCCAAAGGGTATGGGCCCATTTGGCTTTTTAATGGACCTAAATTACTCTGAGTGTTGTACTGAACCACATAATTTCCACCTTGCTCCACATATTTCATTAATTCTGCATGGGCATTTGGAAGGTAATCTATTGTATTATGTGCTCGAACACCTGTCAAAACCACATCATACTGAGCCAGATTCGTTGCCTTCAAATCAGATTCAAGTAGGTAATCCACTTGATACCCCATCTGTTCCAAACTTTCCGGTACCTTATCTCCCGCTCCTTTAATGTATCCAATGCGCTTACCTGTTTTCTTGAAATCAATATGAAGTAAATTGACAGTTACAGGTGAAAAATAACGCTGTACAGGAATATGCGGGTAATTAATACTTTCCATTTGTAGTGAATCAACCCAATTTCCGCGGCTTGTTTCATAGGCCAATTGCAATTTCCAAGTCTCCTTACCATCAAATTTTTGATCTTTCTCGCGTACGGTAATTGGGACATTTTTGCTCATTCCCATGGCTAGACCTTCCGGAAGATCCAATGTTCCCAAACGAGTTCCGGCTTGATTAAATACATCAACTTTCCCCGCTGCGATGGCTCCCATGGCCTTTATTTGTATATCAAACGACTTAGAATCCCCCGAACCTTTCGGTAATAAAATGTTGGGATGATTGATTTGAAATATACTGCGTGGCGTAATCGCAATCGGTTGGGAATATTCCCCTTTAACTGGATCTACCACGAGCTCCTGGATAGGCCGACTGATCTGTAATTTTTCCCCTTCGATGGTCAAAAAGGCATGAACCAATAGTGCAGGATCTGATGCTGCTTGGCCAATCTTCTCTTGATCCTTCACCACAAAATGCCCGGTTTCTTTGGTATTTACTAACCAATACGGCTGTGTGATTGATTGACGAACCAGTTGAGTATGGTTCCAATTTACGCGTTTGTAAGGAATAACAGGCTCCTTCAATACCGTATCTTTTTCGCCAATAGCAAGTTTCAATGACGTCACATGAATCGGGCTACGAACGATAAATTCCGTTTTAATCATCATGGGATCACCTTGTGCGATAGTTCCCCGATTCGTATTTCCTGCAAAATGTATACCTGCTGCTTGTACAACCCATTCATCAATCTGCTTGATTTTCTTTGATTTCAAATACGAATCATCCAGTTTATTCAATGCTTTACGTACCTGAATCATGTCTGGAATACTCAAATAAGGCTTTTCTGTTTGATAATTTCGAATAAGCAGTTCGATCATTCGCTCAATTTCAGCACCAGCTTGGCTAATTTGCCAATGGTTTGGCACTCCCTCTTCAATTGAATTTTTAGGTGCAACTCCTCCCAAGGTTTGAAAATATTCAGTTGACTTTCCATGATCTACGGCAAATCCAAAACCCTGTGATTTGTGCTGGCTCCGACTAAATGCAGCTAATTCCCCCGTGCTTTGGCCTATACTAGGTAAGAAATTTCCAATTTGAATCTTGAATTGATCTTCTGCGATCGTTGACGAACTACCAAAACGAAAGGTATTCCAAAGCAATCGCGTTGCTTTCCAAGGTTTGATATCCCCTTTCAATTGTTCTGGAAAGCGTTTTGGATCTGCAGCAGCCTGATACGCTTCAATCGCTAACACCGCAGACGCCGAATGGTGCCCATGTCCTGCGCGTGCATCGGGTGGAAAACGTGTGAATATGATGTCTGGACGTAGTTTACGAATGACATATACTAAATTGGAAAGCACCAATTCTTTATTCCAAAAACTCAATGCCTCATCCGTAGACTTTGAAAAACCAAAATCGAAGGCCTGCGAAAAGTGTTGATTTGCGCCATCGATTTTTCGCGCAGCTAAAAGTTCTTGCGTTCGAATCAATCCTAAAGGTATACCTTGTTCATCGCCGATGAGGTTTTGACCCCCATCGCCACGCGTGAAAGCAAAGTAATTGGTTTCCCAATGTTGTTCTTGGGCGAACCAGGCCAACATATGTGTGCTTTCATCATCTGGGTGTGCGGCAATGTGCAGCACGGTACCAGTTGATTCAATGCGTTTTAAATTTTCAAGTAATTGGAGACCGTTTTGTGCCCACGCTAAACTAGGCATTAACAATAAAGCGAGAATTAGTTTTTTCATGCGTTTAATTCATTGCGTGACCACGGTTGGCGATAGGTTCTCGCCAACAAGGCTGTTGCCTCTGGATCGTTAATAACTGTTTTTGTTGATGGATCGTAGGAAAGCGGTCGGCCTAATTTCATCGAAACATTGGCCAAAATACATGAGGCCGTTGAAATATGACCTTCTTGGATATCTGCGATTGGTTTGGTGCCTTTGTCGATGGCAGCTAGGAAGTCCAACATGTGTAATCTAGTTGCCGGAGCCGCATTTAATTCAATCCGATCTTCCGTTAAATCTTCCGGGTATTTTTCTTTCTCAAAGACACAATCGCCATGTAATTTTTGCGCCTTCGGGTCCGTTGGCGTAAAATCATATTTCATCGTACTCATACGCAAGGTTCCTTTTTCACCATAGATCGTAAGTCCCCATGGATATTCAGGATCGGGAGGTGTTCCCCAGGTACGGTGCTGCCAAACACAATTCAGCCCATCGTATTCAAAAACGGCCGTTTGCGTATCTGAAATGTTTGATTTGCCTTCTTTTTGAACATAGATTCCACCCTCGGAACTAATGCGCTTAGGCCAACCGAGCCCTAGCATCCAACGAGCGGTATCGAACATGTGGACACACATATCACCCACGATGCCGTTTCCATATTCATTGAATGTTCTCCACCAGCGCGTGTGAGGTAGTCCATCGTATGCACGCAATGGAGCGGGACCCGTCCACTGGTCATAGTCAAAAAAGTCAGGCACCGCCTGAATAGGTGGGTTACCATTGTTGCGCATGTGGTAATAACAATACATTTCCACATGAGCGATTTTACCTAATAAGCCTGCGTCAATAATATCTTTTTTGGCTTGAATTAAATGGGGAGTTGACTTGCGTTGTGTACCCACCTGCACCGTTTTGCCATATTTTCGGGCTGCAGCAACCATGGCTTCCCCTTCTAAAACATCCACTGAAATAGGTTTTTGCACATATACATGGGCTCCTGCTTTCACAGCATCTATCATTTGCAAAGGATGCCAATGATCCGGGCTTCCAATCAGGACAATGTCAAGTTGATTTTCAGCCAATAGCTTTTGGTAATTTCCATATAAACGGGGTGTTTTGCGGGATGTTTGACGTGCGGCAACGAGCTTTCCAGCATGTGTCAACATGTTTCTATCTGGATCACAAAGAGCGATCACGTCTACCGGTGCCACTTGCATGAGCCTAAATAGGTCACTTTTGCCGTACCACCCCGCACCGATCAAACCGACACGTAGTGGTTTGGCAGGATTAACTAAATCGATTCCATGCGCCCCGAATGTCGAAAGCGCTAAACTTGCCGAAGCTCCTTTGAGGAAATGTCGGCGGTTAATGTTGAATAGGTTCATAGGTTGTCAGTTTTCAGTAATCAGTTGTCAGTATTCAGTCGCTAGTCACTAGTCGCTAGTCGTCAGTAATCAGTCGTCAGTAATCAGTAGCCAGTTTCTACTCTCTACTCTCTACTCTCTACTCTCTACTCTCTACTCTCTACTCTAATTTTATGCTCCCGCCCCCTCCTCCGGAATTTCCACTTCCGCATATTTTCCGGTTAGGTTGAGGTTTGTTGTTATTAATTTACTTGTTTCATTTTGTAAAATTAGGGCAATTTTGCCATCAGGTCGTTTGGCGGCTGTTCCGTTTAGTCCTTTAGGTAAACCTTGTAAATCAATGCGGACAGATCCCGTAGGTATAATTCGCGATGCTTGGCCGATAATGTAATAGGCTTGATTTCGGCTAATTTCACCTTCTTTTGAGATCGTGAGTGCGCCTTTACATTCCGTACATCCGCCGGGTGTAATAGGGCCAAAATTAGAATTATTCGCTAAATTCCACTCCAAAGCTTTGGCTAAATTGAATTTACGTAGGGAAACATCTCCCGCAATATCATCATAACTATATGCCTCACCATCTAAGTCGGTTTCCCCCACCCCTATACGCAAGACTGAAATACCCATTTGTCCCGCTTGGGTACCAAATAATTCATGCAATAAGCTTGTGCGCTCAGCGGGTGCTAACGCTAGAATGACATCAGCAGATCCACCTGTGAGCGTATAGCCAAAACCGTCGATGGACTGAAACGTAGTTTGAGAGTTGATGATGATGCCAGTAGACTGGCCAGATTGAAATGAGAGACTTGGATTTTCGTGCCACATATCCGCTCGTTTAGGCTGAGATACCCAAACTTGCGCTAGCATTGTTTGATAAACACCTAGTAGCAATATACTACAGGTCAAAATCCGATTCATCGTATAGGTTTAATTGGGGTTCAATATATTGATTTTTTTTTGAAATTGGTGTCCTGATATTTTAAAGGGCAAAAAAATACCGCTAAAATCGCGGTATTTTTTCTT
>NZ_CBAUBA010000048.1:0-14502 GCF_964796385.1 Aquirufa sp.
AAACCAAATGAGCAGCCGAGCTTGTTTGCTGTAGAGGTAAATGAAATTAGCCAACATATAGGCAATACCTATTCTACCTAATACAGAAGAAAAACGAACATCCGCAATGGGTTTCAAGATTAAGCCATTATTGTATATAATTCCCAATATCACTAAGGCAAAACCACGCAAAAGGATTTTTTTCAATAGGACATGTTTGGCAATCCCCTTTTCCAACGCATTACCGATGGAATATGGCGTTGAAACTCCAGCCAAAAAAATAAACAACGGGAAAATAAGGTCGTAACATGTGAAGCCATTCCATGCAGGATGACGAAGTTGGTCATTAAAAGATTGAAAAAAAGCAAAATGTGTTGTTTCAGCAAGTCCATGCACCACCTCCTCAGCACCCATGATCCAAAACATATCGAATCCTCTCAACGCATCCAACGAATATAAACGTTCATTCAAAAAACTTTCTTGCTTATTTAGTAAATCCCTGGACCCTCCCATGTCTTAAATTTTAGGCTCCCATCCAGCTTGGTACTCGCGTGACCAATACTTCATCGCTTCTCGATCATTTAAAATACGTCCATTTTTAGGATTAATAGCCAAGGTCCGACCTACTCGTTGGGAAATATTCCCCAATTGAACCAAAAGAGTACTTTGGTGGCCACTGACAATATCCGAATTCAGACGCGTACCTAAACGAATGCCATCAAAGAAATTGAGAATGTGTAAGGCATCTAAATTTTGAGAAGGATCAGAAAGATTACGGGCATCCACAAGAAAATTGTTTTTAACCTCCTTGACCAAATTATTTTTTAAATCATAAATTTTATACGAGTTGCCACTTTCGATAACCATACTTCCCTGCTCAGCGTAAAAAATAATTCCCACACTATTTGACTCGACGGACTTTCCATTGCAACTTCTACCCTCCCATGAAATCATGGAATTATTGTCAAACTCCAAATTAATCATTTGGGTATCAGGCGTTTGCCAATCATCTTGATACCTAAAGCGGCCACCCGTCGAACTAACTTTTGTTGGGTATTCCACATTCAAGCCCCACCTAGCTAAATCGACCATGTGCGTTCCATTATTCAATGCTTCTCCCGTTCCCCAATGCCAAAACCAATGCCAATTGTAGTGAATCAAATTATCCTTGAAGGCTTTTCGAGGTGCGGGACCTTGCCATAAATCATAATTTAACCATTCTGGAACAGCAGTCTCTTTCCCAATACCAATGGATGCCCGGTTATTTGTGTACCAAGTTTTCGCAAAATAGGGCCGACCAATGACTCCTCCGTGTAGTTCTGCGATGGCGGCAGCTACATTAGGCCATGAACGCCTTTGGTTTCCCATTTGTAAAATTCGTTTGTGTTTTTCGGCAGATTTAACCAACATCTCCCCTTCATTCGGGTTGTGGCTACATGGTTTTTCTAAATACACATGTTTTCCTGCTGAACAGGCCAACAAAGCAGCGGGTGCATGCCAGTGATCAGGAGCTGTTACAATAAGCGCATCCAAATCTTTATCTTCTAAAGCATTCCTGAAATCAGGTGTCGCTTTGGGCTTTATCGATTGTATTTTATGGATTGCATCAATGCAAATTTCAGCTGCACGTGAGTCCACATCGCATACATGCAAAACCTCACAATTTTTTTGAAGGGCGAAATTTTTACCAACAGCCAAACCGCGGCTATTAACACCCATGCAAGCCACTCGAATTTTTTCGTTAGCTCCTAAAATTTGATGATAACTTTTCGCAGAAAATGAAGGAAGGATACCGCCCAAAGTTAATGCAAAGGCACCAGATGAGGCCTTTTTAATAAAGGTTCTACGTGTATTTTTCATTTAAATAGGTTTAAAATCAACTAAAGATTACAAATTTATTCGACTATTTTCATTTATTATTATAAATAAGATGGTCTTACTCTTTTCTTCACTAAATCCATTAACTACTCGGAATCAAACGCCAATAAATAAGCGCCATCGGCACACTTTTTAATGACTATTTAGTCATAAACTAGCGAACCGGATATACTTTTTTAAGCCAATCAGCTGTTTTTACAAATACATCAGGTAAACTTTTTTTCATTTCATGCGTCTCTTTTGGATATAAAACCAATTCTGTTTTGATTCCCAATTGGCTTAATTTAGCATGTAAATTTTTTGCCTGTCGAACGTCCACTAGCTCATCATCTTCCCCATGAAAAATGATTGTGGGTACACCTGTTTTTTTTGTCAATTGAAATATAGGACTTGAAGTCTTAGCTATCTCCGCTTTCGCATCCGGGTTTCCCAAAAAATAACTGATTGTCGCATCCGCAATTCCTTGTCGGCCACGCGTAATTGAATCAGATAAATCAGTAGGGCCAACGATATCCACCACAGTCTTCGTCATTTTTTTCGGGTCATTTGCATACGCATACATGAGTGCCAAATGTGCCCCCGCACTGGCACCAATCAACGCAAATGACTTCTTTTTATATCCAATACTATCGGCTTTATTGGAAAGAAATTGCAAGGCTTGGCTTACATCATCCATTTGAGTCGGATACTTATTAGCCCCCTTTTTGACAAACCGATAATTTATAGAGGCCATAGAATATCCCATTTTGCCTACCAGTAAATCAATCAAAGGTCTAGGCAATTGATGCTTTCCCCCTTTTGACCAAAATCCACCATGAATAAATACAACCATGGGAGTTTTTTTAGTATGCTTGCTGGGAAGGTAAATATCTAATTCATTCCGATGATCGGGCGCATTGCCGTAGACCAAATTCGAAATTAGTTGAAAGTTACTTGAATCCGCCTTCGCAATTTCTGCAAAAGCCCATGCGGGTATCAAAAAAAATGAAACGCCTAGAAATACCCAAAAACGTATTTTTTTGTTCATGTTGTTTTTTTTATGTCATACTAACTTAAAATCGCCTTAACTACATTTCCATGCACATCAGTTAATCGGAATCGCCTTCCTTGATATTTGAAAGCCAATTCTTCATGATCTATCCCCATAAGATGTAGTAAAGTGGCTTGGAAATCGTGTACATGAACAGGGTCTTTCAAAATATTATAGGAGAAATCATCTGTTTGGCCATATGTAATTCCGGGCTTAACACCCGCACCAGCCATCCACATGGAAAAGCACCTCGGATGATGATCCCTGCCATAGGCATTCGCAGATAATTTGCCCTGCGAATAAACCGTTCGTCCAAATTCCCCTCCCCAGATGACCAAGGTATCTTCGAGCATCCCTCTTCGTTTTAAATCCAAAATCAACGCGGCTGTCGCTTGATCCGTTTGCTGACATTGCTTAGCCATATTTCGCGGCAAATCACCATGATGGTCCCAACCTTGGTGATACAATTGCACAAAACGAACGTCTTTTTCCAATAACTTTCTAGCCAATAAACAATTGGCAGCGAAAGATCCTTTATCCCTACTCGTAGGTCCGTACATGGCAAAAGACGCATCACTTTCACCCTGCGTATCCATCACCTCAGGAACAGAAGTTTGCATCCGAAAAGCCATTTCGTATTGGGAAATGCGTGCGTCAACTTCCGGATCACCCCATGCATTATTTTGAATTGAGTTCAATTTTGTCAAATAATCCAACATCTCTTTCCGGTCTTCCCCATCATAACCCTCCGGATTATTTAAAAACAAAACAGGATCTTTACCCGATCGAAACTGAACACCCTGATGCTCCGAAGGCAAAAAACCATTGCCCCAAAGACGCGCATATAAGGGTTGATCTTTAGCCGCATCACTCGAAACCAACACAATAAATGCAGGTAAATTCTGATTTTCAGATCCCAAACCATAGCTGAGCCATGATCCAATAGAAGGCCGACCGGCTAATTGATGACCCGTTTGTAAAAAAGTAATCGCCGGATCATGATTTATTTGCTCTGTAAACATGGAATTAATAATGCACAAATCATCCACAACTTGGGCCGTATAAGGCAATAAATCGCTCACCCACGTGCCCGATTTTCCATGCTGGCTAAATTCAAATTTAGAGGGTACAACTGGCAAAATAGCTTGATTCGCACTCATGCCCGTCAGCCGCTGACCTTGCCGGACAGAATCCGGCAAATCTTTTCCATAAAAAGATTTTAAAGTAGGCTTGTAATCAAAGGTCTCAAATTGTGATGGACCACCAGCCATAAACAAATAAACAACGCGCTTGGCTTTGGGAGCAATCGCTGGCAACATGCGCATTATTTCTTTTTCCAAACTCGCAGCGTTCGCTTGCTGGGAAAAAATACTATTCAACGCCAAAGCACCAAAACCCATGCCGGTCTTTTGAAGAAAATCTCGACGATCCAACTTTCGATGCAATTCCGACAAGTCATTAAATGGTGCCATGTTATCTTTTCGTTAGCGTTGCATCTGAATTCATAATGGTACTTGCCACAACAGCATTCGCCGCCACAGTCGAAATATCTAAGTCGGCGGGAATTTTAGACAATCCAGATCGAAGCCAACCTGTCGCTTTTTGGGGTGACAGCTGAAACTTCTTAAACTGATTGGCCTGTAATTCCAACAATAATTTCAATTGCTCCAGGGGAATCTCCCTTCCCGTTAATTTCTGAAAGGCTAAATTAATCGCAATTTTGGGATCTTTTTCACGGCTCATTTCAATGGCCAAAACTTTGGCCGCTTCTACAAATGTAGGGTCATTCAAAACCACCAAGGCCTGTAATGGCGTGTTTGTTTTTTGTCGCCTAGGTAAACAAGATGTGCGCGCTGATGCATCAAATGTGCTTAAAGTAGGATTTGGCACCGTACGTTTAACAATGACATACAAACTTCGTCTGTACACAGCATCCGTAGTGTCTTGGAGGTAAGTTGAACTATTTATCTCCCATAAACCAGCTGGCTGATAAGGCTTTATACTTTTTCCTCCAATTTTAGTATTCAGTAATCCACTAGCTGCCAATGCGTTATCTCGCAACATTTCAGCGGTCAACCGCTTCGATGGCCCTCTAGCTAAGTAGCGATTTTCGGGATCAAGCTCCAACAATTTCGGACTAGTTTTAGAGTCTTGTTGGTACGTTTCTGACAGAACAATCTCACGCATCAGCCGCTTTATATCCCATCCTTTTTCTACAAAATCAGCAGCAAGCCAATCCAATAACTCCGGATGACTTGGCATTTCACCTTGGTTTCCAAAATCTTCGGAGGTTTTGACTAAACCTATTCCAAAGAAATTTTGCCATATTCGGTTGACTAACACGCGGGAGGTTAAGGGATGATTTTTATCCGTTAACCATTGAGCCAAACCCCATCTATTTTTTGGCAAATGAGATGAAAAAGGGAGCACGCTTTCCGGAGTGGAAGGAAAAACAGGAATAGTCGGAGCATCATATTGCCCCCTAGCTAGTAAAAAGGATTGTTTGGGTTTAGGCATTTCTTGCATGACCATAAGCTCCTGCACGTTTTTCGTCGAATCAGCAAGCTCAGTTCGAAGCGCCGTTAATTCGGACCATTTAATCACGTAATCAATATCATGATTTTGGGTATAATAATCGTGTAATACCGAAACTTCGCCTTCCTTGAGCGAGCTAAAATCTTTTAAAACGATGTCCTTCCAGGAAGCTTTTTTCGCCAATACCTTCACCTCAAATGGACTCAGCTCGCGTTGATAAACGAATAAATCATCAACTTTACCCCCTTTAAATCCTAGGCCTCTCCACCATCCGCCAACTTGTATAGCGGGTTCCGATTTGGAATTGAAATTTATGTCTTTGTACAACTGATCAATTTCGGTTTCCATAGCTAATTCTTCGCCATCAAGAAATAATTTAAAGCCTTGGGCAGAAGAGGAACCATCGTAAGTCAGTGTTAATTGAATCCATTTATTTTTGGGAACCTCTTTAAGCGACAACTTCGTAATGGCATTCGAAGGAGCTGTATGTGCCATCGTAATTTCAAATTTCCCATCCCGTATATACAAATGAAACCCTTTGAAATTATATAAGCGTTCAGCTATCGACTTGTGGAAAATTACGCCCTCATTTAAATCAGTAGGGATATTAACTGAAATTCCAATTGTAAATGCATTCGATTTTCGAAAGATCCCTACCGTGTTTAAATCCAAATAAGCATCCCCATCAAACACTAAATGATTCCCTGATTCAAAGTTTGGCAAATCCCCTTTTTGACCAGCTTCGTGCTTCATTTCAGCTTTTTGGCTCGAATCAATTAAGTTTATTAAGTTATTTTGAAAGGTATAATGACCAATAAGTCCTTTCTGTGGTATCATTTGATTGGATAAAGCAGCTGCATTCCCCTGGGCTACCCAATCCGAAAACTGACCCAAATTATTCTTTTTCCGTTGGCCCAATTCATCCTTTTTTACTTGAATCTTTTGCTCAATAAATGCCAAAATTTCCTCTTTTTGCTTTGTTGGCAACATCAACGTAGGCGTAGGCATATCGTCATTGTAGGAAATCTGTCCCGCCTCTCGTACGTTATTAAAAAAACTAAATAATTCGTAGTAATTCTTTTGGGAAAAGGGATCGTATTTATGATCATGGCAACGGGCACAGCCAACAGACAAGGCCATAAACGCTTCACCGAAAGTGTTTGCACGGTCCATGACATACTCTGTTTGGAATTCTTTCTCAATAATCCCTCCCTCTGTATTTTGCTGGTGATTTCGATTAAAGGCCGTGGCGATTAACATGTCCTTTGTTGGATTAGGCATTAAATCTCCAGCTAATTGATAATTTATAAATCGATCGTAAGGCATATTGGTATTAAATGCGCGTATAACCCAATCGCGATAGGGCGACATATCGCGAATTCGATCAACCGTATATCCATGCGAATCTGCAAATCGAGCAATATCCAGCCAATCCCCAGCCATTTTTTCTCCTAAATGTGGTGATGCAAGTAATTTATCCACTTGTTTTTCATAGGCATTAAGATCATTGTCTTTCAAAAATTGATTGATATCATTCAAACTCGGTGGCAAACCCGTTAAATCCAAATACAATCTCCGAAGCAGTAATTCATTGGACGCCTTGGGAGCAGCTTTCAGTCCTTGTTCTTGACGTTTATTCTCAACAAAATAATCAAGTACTTTCCGTGGATTAGCCTCCAAAAGAGTAGGAACACGTTGCTTATTTGGTTTCAAAAAAGCCCAATGCGGCTGATAGACAGCACCATCTTGAATCCATTTTAGAATAGTCGCTTTCTCTTTGTTAGATAATGATAGATGCGACTTAGGCGAAGGCATTCTATATTTGGGATCATTCGAAATAATTCGATGATATACTTCGCTTTGGAGTAATTTGTTCGGTTTAATGGCAAATTTCCCAGGACTTTCAGGCAACTCAGCAAAAGCATTTTCAGGAAAATCAAGGCGTAAGCCTGCTTTTTGCTTGGCTTTATCCGGACCATGACAAGCAAAACATTTATCCGAAAGGATGGGCTTTACATGGCGATTATAATCTAACTCTTTGGGTAAAAGTTGCCATTCTGCCGAAATTCCAGCAGGCAATTTTACCGCCAATCCAGTTTTGTTTTGAGCAAATATCAAACTCGGAAAAAGTAACAAAAGATATTTAATCATTTTTTTAAGGAGTCCGGTTTTGTTAGCAACTGACTTCCTCCTTCAATCTGAAGCTGAGGACGTGCTTTTTGTAATTCACTCAAAGCTAATGGGCTAATATTTGTTTGCCAAACATATAACTTTTTTAAAGAAAACACATTGTGTAAAGCCATAGCCGTTTGATCCGTTACAGGATTACCATATAAATTAAGTTGCTGTAATTTAGGTAATTGTAAAATCAAACCTACTAATTCATCCGTCAAATGTGCGTTGGAGAGTTGGAGTATTTCTACATTTTTAAACCCAAACAAACTACGCATCGCTTCCTGATTCAGGACCAAATTAGTAATTCGAAAGCCTGCAATTTGATCTTTAATTGGATAAAGTACCTCAAACATCGTGGGTTCAACTTGCTTCACATTGACAAAATTAATGAACAATTGCTGGGTAGTCGGATCCATCACTTGGGCAATTATTCCTTGACTTTTCAATTCCTTGATCATCGGCTCCGTTACTGCCGCATAAGAGGCTTGCTCCTCCACTTTCAATGGCGTATCAGGTAACGAAACAATCTTTTTCACGGCATCTTTATCCTTCGTTTCAACCGGTTTTGATATGATCTCGTTAATCTGTTGGACTACTTTTTCCTTCCATTTCAAGAAACTTCCATGCGTTAAAACTGTCCCAAAATATAAGGTAAACAGCAAGACAATCCCTCCTAATCCTATGCTAATTTTTTGCCATTTCGGATAAAAAAAAGCAGTTGAAAAGAGTATAAACGTAGCTATTCCTAGCCATTGATGTGAGGTGAATATTGCCGACTGCTTATTTTGCGATTCAGCTAAAAAGTACCCGCTGATACAAGAGAGCAAGGAAAAGAAAGCTCCTATGCCTAGTAAATATTGAATTGCTAGTTGATAATCCCTATTTTTTGATTTCGGCAAAAAAGCAAAAACAACAACAATAGAGAAAAGACCCACAGGAAAATGAACGAACAGCGGATGTAACTCAGAAAAAAATTCCAAGGGGCCAAACTGATCAATTAATTGTTTCTCCTCCATTCTAGTTACCTATACGCATTTTCAAAAATATGATTCATTAATCGTTGCCATCAACTGGATTTCATTCTAATTTTTCTGACGATTTATTCCCAAGAAATTATTTCTTAATGGGCATATTGGCCTGAACATTTTGCCGCCAATCTTTTAATAAGCGATGTAATTCGTCTCTTTTCAAAGGAAAATCATTTGATAAATCATGGCGTTCCCCTACATCATTTTTTAAATTATATAATTCAACATGGGAAGTTTCGAAATTATCCACCAACTTCCAATCCCCTAATCTTACCGATCCGGCTGGTCGGCCTAATTGATTTGAAAAATGCGGATAATGCCAAAACAAAGCGCGGGTTTCATCTTTTACATTTGGATGATTAATTGAAGGCCAAATACTTTTGCCATCCGTAAATTCAGGCGGTCTTTGATCTAACAAATCTAATATCGTGGCCGTATAGTCCGTATTCATAAAATAAGCATCGTTCACCTGATTGGGCAAAATCTTGCCCTCCCAAAACATGATGGTAGGAATTCTCACTCCGCCTTCATAGACATGGCCTTTCCATTTCCTCAGGCTATCATTTTGTGTGGGAGTTGGCCCCAACTCAGGCAAACCTACTCCCCCATTATCAGATGCAAAAATGACTAAGGTATTTGCCAACAAGCCTTTTTGTTTTAACAACTCCATAATTCGACCAACGCCGTCGTCCATACTCTCCACCATTGTCGCATAATACGGATTAAATTTGCCCTTGAATTTTTCGTACTTCATGAAATACTTATTCAGTTTGGTTGCTTTAGGAACGATAAATACATGGGGCGCTGAGTAGCACATATACATAAAAAATGGATTTGACTGATTTTGATTTCCTATAAACTCGACCGCATAATCACTTAATTTATCCGTCATGTAGGTTTTGCCATCATCTTCAAAAACAGTTTTAAAGCTATTTTCATAGATCCCATAATTATAATAATCTAGCCCATTTTTACCAATCATCCGGGCATAATCGAAACCTCGATTCCAAGGAGCTAAGCTGTCGCCAGAACCCAAATGCCATTTCCCAATCATCCCCGTTTGGTAACCCAAGGACTTTAGTCGCTGTGCCAACGTGATTTCTTTTGACTGTAAATAGGTAGTCCACAGAGCGGGTAATAATGGGGAATCCGCCTCTGTCCGATTTCCAATTAAAAAGTTGGTTAGTTTTAGGCGAGCAGGATGAAGGCCCGTCATAATTGCCGCACGGGAAGGAGAACAAACAGGACTGGCAGCATAAGCCTGAGTGAAACGAACCCCACCGCTCGCTAATTTATTGAGATTAGGTGTTTCATTATACGGGTTTCCGTAGCAACCCAAATCCATATATCCCAAATCATCTGCTAGGATGAAAATAATGTTAGGCTTTTTTGGACTATCTGATGCGTCAGCCATCAAACTTACCAAGCACAAAAAAACAAAAACCCATAAAATTCGAATCATCTTCGTTCCATTTAAGCCATTCCTTTGGCCTAAATTAAAGGCTATTTTTACCATACAAAAACTAGTTTATTACGACCCAAATGCAACATCAAATTGGATCGCATGTGTGAAAGTTAAAATTAAAGGCAATCATTATTAATTCATTTTAGGTGAATTTAAACGACGGAGCGTTACCAATTTTACATCAAGATCGCTGGCCTTAAGCAATGAATTACTGAATACCTTCAAGGTTCCACTTCCTGCCTTTAAATGCACAGAACCTAAATTTAAAGGCCTAAAATCTTTCATGTAAGATTCCTCTCGAGGAACAAGATCATATTCCATCCCGAAAAGTGGCACATTATTTTCTTTTGTAATTTTACCAGTCACGACCGAATCACCAAAAGACATGGATAACGCTGTTCCAACATTCTCTTTTGAGCACGCATAATAAAGACTAATTTCAAAATCCCCTTCTTGTTCAAGTGCTACTTCCCAACTAATAAAATCCTCTTTGGATAACCAATTTGTCATGTGGCTATCATTGGGATGCTGATTAGATCGTTTTATATTTCCATGGCCAAACCCCTCACTGACAGGCAATTGAGTTATAGGTAAACCTGGGTGACCGATGATTAAAGGTCTATTGTCTTCTTTGGGGAGTTCGGTTAATACGTCTGATTCCCATGTATTTTTTACTTGCAAAAGTTTTTGATAGTCAGCTGAAAAAGTAGTGGCGACATTGGTAGTTTGCGCATAATCATCGACTAAATTATACAGCGCACCATCCGCGGATAATCTGAAATTTTGTGACCGAACACTGATTTGTTTATTCCAATAACTAACAATAAAACGGTCGGAATCCTCGGAGGTTTGATTTCCCATCAATATGGGTTTAAGGCTGGTCCCATCCAATGGTTTTTGGGACGTAAACGGTATTTCGGCTAAATCTGCTAAAGTAGGTAATAAATCCATGACACTCGTGATGGATTTGATTTGAGTTCCGCCCTTAAATTTTGCCGGCCACTGCATAAGCAAAGGTGATCTGACGCCACCTTCATCCGTTGTCCCCTTAATCCCTTTCATTCCCCCATTCCAGCGATGACCATTGGGCCCATTATCTGAAAAATAAAGCACAATGGTATTTTTGGTCAGCTTCAATTGATCTAATCGCTTCATCAGTCTACCTACATTCCAATCGATATTTTCAGTCATCGCAAGCGCAGCTTTGGTATGCAAGATGTTTTCTTTGGAGGCGATGGTTCCTTTTTGGCTTAGTTCAATATTTTTATACTTAGTCCAATTCTCCTCAGGCACTTGCATGGGACTATGCGGTGTATTTAAGGGCAAGTAAAGAAAGAAGGGAGATTTCGCATGTTGGCCCATAAATTCAATCGCATGATTTGTTAAATCATCGGTTATAAACCCTTTACCTTTCGTAATTTCTCCATTATGTTCAAGAATTGGATTAAAATAATTACCCCAATGACCCGAACAAAAACCATAAAAATCATCAAAACCCCTGGAGTTAGGATGGTAAGGTGCCTGACCTCCATTATGCCATTTTCCATAAGCTGCTGTTGAATAACCAGCTTTTTTAAAAATTTGGGCAATTGTCGTCTCGTCTAAATCTAATCTCACTCTTCCTGTGGCTGTGCCAGAAATACCGCCACGCACGTGATAACGGCCCGTCAATAATTCAGCGCGTGTGGGTGAGCAAACTGGACTCACGTAAAAATGCTGAAAACTGACTCCGTTTTTTGCTATTTTGTCGATGGAAGGAGTCGCTACCGTTAAGTTTCCATTATAGCCTAAATCACCCCAGCCTTGATCATCGCTTACGATAATTATGATATTAGGCTTTTCGAATTTTTGGCCATTCGCCTGAAAAATGGTGCTTATCAAAAAAACACACAGGATAAAATTTTTCATAATATTAGGTTGCTTTACTTAAAGAGGCTTAACGGTGTATTTCATTTAATTTCCAATTTATAATTAATTCATATAAAAACTAGCCTTAAGGAAAGTTAAGTGCTTGCTGAAAAAGATAAAAACTAATTGTTATTTTAGCTCGCACAAAAGCAAGCTTTTTTTAGTTTGCCAAATTAGTTTTTTGGCATACCTCAACCCAAAAACCACCCATGCATTCACTTAAATCTATTTTTTTACTTTTTGCCCTTTTGCCTCTTTCCCTAGATTCGCTGGGACAAGGAGTTTACAAGCTAAAATCAGGGGACCCCAATGGCATCAATAAATGGTATATGGGTAGGCAAATTGCGCAGGTGATGAGTCATTACGGCATCGATTGGCTGGAGAGAAAAGAAAGGGAAATGGAGGAAAACACCTCGCTTCTACTAAAAAACTTAGCTGTAAAACCAGGAATGCTTATTGCAGACATTGGGGCGGGAAGTGGCTACCACAGTGCCATGCTTTCTAAAATGGTGGGCTCTGGTAAAGTTTTTGCTGTCGATGTGGAACAGGAAATGATTGCCTATTTACAGGCAAGAATCAAGCGTGAAAAATTATCCCAAATTGTGCCCGTGCTATGCACTGAAAAAAGTGTTTCCTTACCAGAAAATACGATTGATTTAATTTTGCTAGTTGACGTTTACCACGAGTTCTCTTACCCCTACGAGATGGCGCTATCGATGCTTAGTTCGTTGAAACCTGGCGGAAAACTGGTGTTAGTCGAGTTTCGATCCGAGGATGATGAAGTGCCCATAAAAACAATTCATAAAATGAGCGAAAACCAGGCCATCAAAGAATTAAAAATTGCCGGGTTTAAATTTGAAAAAAACATAAGCAACCTTCCCTGGCAACATTGCTTAGTGTTTACAAAGAAATAAATCTCACAAATAAGTGATGAGAGAAATTTAATTTCGTTGAAACAATCAGTAAGTATAAGTTCAAAATTTAAAGACGAAAATGATGCTACTTAATAAATTTAAATTTCTGTTGATCTTACTAGCCTGTTTGGTATCTGCCCGAGGCGTTGCCCAAAATAAGAAACACCCAAACGTTGTTTTGATTATTACCGATGACCAAGGATATGGTGACTTGGGAATTACCGGAAATTCAATTGTAAAGACACCAGTCATCGACCGATTTGCTAAGCAGAGTATTCAGTTTAGCAATTTTCATGTTTCTCCAGTATGTGCGCCTACCCGGTCTAGTTTAATGACAGGCCGCTACTCATTGCGAACAGGAATTCGAGATACGTACAATGGTGGAGCGACGATGGCATCTTCAGAGATCACAATTGCTGAAATATTAAAGCATGCAGGGTATGCCACTGGGTTATTTGGGAAATGGCACTTAGGTGATAATTTTCCTAGTCGGCCGATGGATCAGGGATTTGATGAGACACTCATGCACCTTTCTGGAGGCATGGGCCAGGTGGGTGATGTAAGCACCTATTTCCAAAAAGACAGTAGCTATTTTAACCCAGTCTTGTGGAAAAATGGTAAGCAGGAATCCTACAGTGGCTATTGTTCAGATATTTTTGCAGCGAACGCCATCAAATTCATTGAAAAAAACAAGGACAATCCATTTTTCTGTTATCTCTCATTTAATGCTCCGCATACGCCTTTACAAGTACCCGATAAATATTATCAGATGTACAAAAATGTAGATCCTTCCGTTGAATTTGATAAAAATAATCCAATGTATCTGAAAATGAGCGAGAAAGATAAAGAGGACGCTCGAAAAGTTTACGGAATGGTCAGCAATATTGATGATAACATTGGTAAGCTACTTCAAAAAATAACTGATTTAGGAATTGAAGAGGAGACCATCGTCCTATTTATGACGGACAATGGCCCGCAGCAATTACGTTTTACAGCAGGGCTGCGAGATAAAAAGGGCTCAGTTTATAATGGTGGTACCCGAGTACCTTTTTTCTTGAAATATCCTGCTTTGACAAAAGAGAGCAAAGTTATTGAAACCATGGCGGCCCACTTTGATATTTTGCCTACTTTAACTGAATTATGCCATGCGGATTTACCAACTGACCGGAAAATTGACGGAAAAAGCCTTTTACCCCTTATAAAAGGCAAAAATACCGATTGGTCAGATCGGGCATTATTTAGTTATTGGACGAGAAAGTATCCTGAACTTTATACTAGTATGGCCATTCAAAAATCAGGATATAAGCTAGTTGGGCAAACAAATTATAACGCTTCAATTGATGATTTTGAATTATACAATTTGAAAAACGATGTCCATGAACTCAATAACATTGTAAAAACTAATAAGGAGATTGCGTGGAAACTGAAAAATGAATTAGACATCATATACCATGAATTAATTCTATCCGAAAATCTGATAAAGCACCCCGTCACCACTATTGGGTCAAAAATGGAAAATCCATTGATTTTGAATCGAAATGATGCGGATGGTTCTCGCGGCTTATGGGATCAAGAATTAATATTTGGAAA
>NZ_CBAUBA010000049.1:0-12722 GCF_964796385.1 Aquirufa sp.
TCTTAATTAAATCTTGGCAAAAACGACTCTCCTTCCATTGGGTTTTGGGACATTCATCACCACCAATATGAATGTATTGACTAGGAAACAAAGTCATCACCTCCGTTAATACATTTTCTAAAAATTCAAACGTTTCTTCACGTGGGAAAAGAACATCCTCCGAAATACCCCATTTGGTTTTCACCTGATAAAGCTTGTCGGCATTCGCTCCCAATTGAGGATAGGCGGCCAGAACCGCTTGCGAATGACCCGGCATTTCAATCTCGGGAATTACCTCAATGTATTTTTTTGCTGCATAGGCGACGATGTCTTTCACTTCTTCTTGGGTGTAAAAACCACCATGAGGCTTACCATCATATTTTTGATCCTTGTAATGCCCCAACATACTTTCTTTTCGTACCGAAGAAATAGACGTTAATAAAGGGTACTTTTTAATTTCAATGCGCCAGCCTTGATCCTCAGTCAAATGCCAATGAAACGTGTTCATTTTATAAATAGCCATCAAATCAAGGAACCGTTTCACGGATTCAACCGGATAATAATACCGACCGACATCCAGCATTAATCCTCGGTAATTAAAGCGCGGTTCGTCTTGAATCTTAACATTTAGAATAGAAATCGGAGCAGCCAACCTAGCTCCAGCGTATACTTGAGCGGGCATCAATTGCAGTAAAGTTTGCAACGCATAGAAAGCCCCTTTTCCCGTTTTGGCTTCAATGCTAACTTTATTGGAACTGACGTGAAGCGTGTAGGCCTCATCGCCTAAAGAATTATTTTGCGAAAATTGAATGGTCGCCTTTTGTGTAGCTTTGGCCGCCGTAGGAAATCCAGAGGCATCTTGAATATACGTGGCTAATAATTGGGCAGACGGCGCAAATTCTGGGTGACTAAAACCGATACTTACGGTTTTTTTGATCGTAAATTGACCCTCAACTGGGGACAAAGCTTTGGGTAATGGAATGAGGTGATACGTATTTTGCGCAAAACCTGAGAAAGCAATTAAAAATACAAATAAGAAATTTTTCATAAGCACGGTGTAAAATGTAGTTGACAAACTAAAATACAGAACCTCCAAGATTCCATTCTATTAAAAAATGATAGAATCAAGGCTTCTTGCCACTGGCTACTAAATCATTCATCACGCGGGTAGCCACTAAATCCACACAATTTGACTGAACTAAACCGCGCATATTAGGCACAGCTTGATTTTTGATCCATAAATCGGTCAAAGCAACTTGACTACAATCTGTAAACGATAGCGCGGATCCAGCAGCATCTTGAAGATGAAGGCCAGTGACGGTCACCGACTTACATCCTTTCATCGCCACTAAGGCAGGACTAGCCTGAGAAATTGCTTCAGGCAAATAACCTTTTTGAATCTGTGTTGTTAAAGAGGCCACTAATCCTTTGCCTTGGCCATCGATTACTCCTTTACCAAATACGCCAACATTTTGTTCTCCTTCCGCTACAATCAAAGCCCGCACCCCACCTACCGATATGTAATCATATGGGGAAGAAGCACCCACAAGCACGGCACCTTCACGAAGCTCAATCATGACATTGGATTTTAATCGAATACTTCCCGTCAAATAACGTCCCACTGAAAAAACTAAGGTACCTCCACCCTTCTCCTGAATAAAATCCACGGCCTTCTGAATTGATCGTGAATTCAATGTAATCCCATCGGACTTCACGCCAAACAAGGATGCATGATACTCCTTACCTTGCAAAGCCCAAGGAAGGCAAAGTGCTAACCAACAAATTAGGACAAATTTCATACTCAGTTATTTTATAATTAATTGACTCGTTTTGTGTGAGAAAACCTGTTGTTTACCCACACTTTCCGGCTCATGAACAACAAGCCCGGTGAAACTAACATCTTTGACATCATCCAAAACGACACTCGGACGATAATCCTTCTTTTTTGCCGTAAAGGTCACATTTTCAAAGCTTACCCCTTCCGCATGTCGCACATAAAAGGCCCAAGCAGGCAGTTCTTTAAATTGAGAAAATTCGGGATAGGCATCCCGCATTTCAGGTACGCCGTCTAACTCCTCAGCACTCAGACCTCGTTTGGCATACAATGGATTCCCCTCACCAGGATATACAATTTGAATATTTTTCAAGTGAACACCTTGGATTTTATTTTCCACTAAGCCAACGATACTAGCCGGTGAAATATTTCGAGGCAAATCCTCCACGGGACCCTCATAATTATACCCAGCATCCGGCTTGGTCAATGGAACCTCCGCATAAACATTCGAAATAGTCACATTTTTCATGTAAGGCTTTTTTCCTTTTGCCCAGCGATCTCCGAGCCTTAAGTAAATGACATTCCCCGTATTGATGGACCGAACCCCATCAATTACAATATTTTCAATCTCCCCGCCGTCTACAGCCGCTAAGGTGATTGCGGAACGGAACGTATCAAATATCGTCAAATTGGTAATCTTGAAATTTTTAAAGCCACCCCGAGACACCGTCCCAAACTTTAGTCCATTAGCACTCGATCGCCCGACGCAATTATCTACGACCACATTTTGACACATATGCTCCGCCGAATGCGACTTAAAACAGATGACATCATCCGCTGCATCAAAATAAGAGTTTTTAATAACCACCCCATCGCAATCCACGATATCAATTCCGTCATTATTCCAATATGACTTACTATCCACATAAATATGATCCACATATAGATTTTGACATTGGTCATAGGTTTGATTCCAGCTACCCGGATCGCGCAACGTAATATCCACAATTCGAATATTTTTACATTCCCGGAAATAGATATTTTGTGGCCGATTCGTTTCATTCGGTCGGTCATACTTCAAAGGATCCGTGTAGATCCCCCGATGAATGTAATTCACCATATTATAGGCCGTCAAAAAGCCACGCCCATTAATAGTACCCTTCCCTGTAATCCCTATATTTTCTTGATTAACCGCAAAAATCATGGACATCCATCCGATTTTGGCATCTTTTATATAATCAAATGGATTTGTTGAACCCAAAATCGTAGCCCCCTGTTCCAAATGAAGCGTCACATTCGACTTTAAATAAATACTCCCTGTGACATAGGAGCCGGTTTCAAAAATAAGCCGGCCGCCCCCTTGTTCGTGGACAAAGTCAATAGCCTTTTGAATGGTAGATGTATTGATGGTAAATCCATCATTTTTAGCTCCAAAATCACTTACGGTAAAGTCCTTCGCTGTAAGTGAAAAACCAAAAATGACTGAAAACAGAACAATTAGTGTGTTTTTCATTTTGTTTGAATTATATCTTTGGTTTTATAAAAGTGTACCTGCTTTTTCTTTTTAACCGGTTCCTCATAGCGTAATCCTGTTAAACGTCCACCAAGGACATCATCAAACACCAGTGCAGGACGATACTCCTTTAATTTAGCCGTGAACGTGATATTTTCTAAGGTCAAATTTTTAGCGTGACGTACATACAATCCCCAAGCGGGTAATTCCTTAAATTGAGAAAACTCAGGGTATGCCGCGGGCATTTCAGGAATGCTATCCAATTCAGCCGGCAGAAGGCCGCGAAAAGCATACGCAGGATTGCTATTACCCGGATAAACCAGGTGGATATTGCGTAACGTAACATCCGAAATGTATTGACCTGGCAAACCTACAATACTCGCAGGTGAAATATTACGTGGCAAATCCTCAATAGGGCCCTCGTACTCGCGACCCGCATCAGCCTTTCCCTCCGCAATTTCGCAGTTCATATTTTGAATACGTATATTACTCATACTGCCCACGCGTCCTTTGTTCCAGCGAGCTCCTATGCGCAGGTAAATGGCATTGCCAACATTATACGCATACAAACTATCTACCAAAATATTTTCGACCACACCCCCATCTGGAGTAGCAATTGTAATAGCTGAGCGATGGGTATCATAAACCTTATTATTGATAATTTTAAAGTTTTTATACCCTCCAGATGTCACCGTCCCAAATTTAATTCCACTCGCACTAGACCGAGCAACGCAATTTCTAACCTCAACATCATCGCACATTTTGGTTGGGTCATGCGATTTGAAACAAATCGCATCATCACTTGAATCAATAAAAGAATTGGAAATAATAACGTGCTGGCAATCAACAATATCAATACCATCATTATTCCAAAAAGCCTTACTGTCAACCGTAATTCGATCGATCTTCAGGTACGTGCATTGATCACAAACAAGGACCCACTCAGCAGCATTTTTAATGACAATACCCGTAATGTCAACATTGGTACATTCCCGAAAATAAATTGCCTTTGGTCGCCAAAGAGCAGAACGATCATTCACCAAAGCATCTTTTAATATACCTTTTTGAACCTGATCCGAAACTTGATAAGCTACGTCCCTGCCCTGCCCATCAATTACTCCCTTACCCGTCAACGCAATGTGATCAGCCTTAGTCGCACTAATTAACGAAGGGAAACGCTCCGCTAAATTATAATCGTAAATATTCGTGGACCCAAGTAAAATAGCCCCTTCCTCCAAGTGAATCGTTACATTGGATTTTAACTGAATGTTTCCAGTTAGGTATCTGCCAACGTAGAAGACGAGTCGGCCGCCACCTTTTTCATGAATGTAATCAATGGCTTTTTGTATACTGGTGGTATTTAACGTAGTTCCGTTTGATTTAATACCAAATAAAGACGCTTTATAGTCCTCGGCATAGGTAGTCAAACCTGTAAATAGCGTCAAAAACAAAACAATTAAGAGATTCTTAGTCATTTTTTGAAGGTTTAGTGCGACATAAATTTGTGATCACACTTGAAAAAAAAAGTTTATTTTAAAAGAGGTCCTAGCAAAGGAAAAATATTAGAAAAATAAGTTAACTCTTAGGAAACAGCCTTCACGCCAGTTGTCCCTCCTTGACTCAACGTAATATCCACTGGGCTATTTGTTTTCCAAGAGCCGCGCGTGAAATCAGGTATATCAATGGTTTTTGAGCGATTATTCACCGACATTTCACTTAAGGGAACAATCGAACTCCAGGCTGCCGCATCATAAACATCCTGATCTAAAGGCAAACCATTGCGTAAACAATCAATTAAACGCCAATCCATCATGAAATCCATGCCCCCATGGCCACCAATTTTCTTCGCTAATTCACCTATTTTCGCAATGATAGGCGGAGCAAATTGTTTCTCCAATTCCGCCATTTGCTCAGGTTTCACCCATTCATGGTGATGATTTGAGATCCGACCAGGTTCTGGATATTTCATGGCAACACCATTTGTACCACTCAATAAATGAATACGGGAATATGGACGTGGGCTTGAAACATCATGTTGAACCATGATTGTTTTTCCCTTTTGGGTTCGAATCGATGTGGTGTTCATATTGCCACGGAACTTTTTATCTACGAAATCCTTGAAATAAGCGTCTTTTTTGGCCAACTCGACCGCCATGTTATGCATTGAAAAATCGTTCGATTGGATAGAAACGAGGTAATCCATTTGATCCCCACGATTAATATTAAGCAATTGACAAATAGGCCCCAGTCCATGCGTGGGGTATAAATTCCCATTCCGAAGATTCGATTTCAATCGCCAATTATCATGATATTGATTTTGCTTAAAATTTGCACTCAATAAATCATGAATGTAAGCACCCTCCACATGTAAAATCTCTCCAAAATAGCCTTGTCGGGCCATATTCAATGTCAACAATTCAAAGAAATCATAACAACAGTTTTCAAGCATCATGCAATGCTTCTTCGTTTTTTCAGAAGTTTCTACTAGTTGCCAGCACTCTTCCAAGGTCGTCGCAGCAGGCACCTCGATGGCGACGTGTTTCCCTTGTTTCATGGCATAAACCGCCATCGGCGTGTGTAAATCCCATGGCGTACAAATATAGACTAAATCAATATCGTCCCGTTGGCACATCTCCTTCCACGCATCCTCCTTTTCAGTGTAAATAACCGGCTCAATATTCATTTTTTTGAGCGCTTTTGCGCCCGCCTGTGCCTTTTCTACGCGGACATCACAAATTGCCGTCGTTTGAACTCCTTCAATACGATTTACCCGTGTGATTGCACCTGAACCTCGATTGCCTAAACCAATAAATCCAATGCGAACAACGTCTAATTTAGGGGCAGCATATCCAGACATATTGAATAATTGCTTGGGAGCTATTGAAACAGGCGCTTTGGCCATATCTGAATCTTTCGAGGACCATGCATGGGTCATGCCCACAGCCGTGAGTCCACTTAATTTGAGAAAATCCCGACGATTATTTTCCATAAATCAGTTGATTAAGCACCTAAATACTTTTGAATATGTTCGTAACTCTTTTTGACTAATTCCGCTTCTGTCGTATAGTTTTTACGCCAAATACAAGCCGCTGGCAACAAAGGAGTAAAAGCCTCTACTACTAACCAACCCGTGTAGTTCATTCGAGATAGTCCGTCAAAAACATTATCCCAACGCACTTGCCCCTCCCCTAATGTGGCTCGCGTACTCTCAGACAATTGAATATGTCCCACTTCATCAGCAATGCGTACCATCGCTTCTCCCGTATTAAACTCCTCAATATGGGCATGAAAAGTATCAAACATGATTTTCACGTTCGGGTGATTTATGGCTTTTACCAACGCATACAATTGATCTGCACAACTGACAACATAATTCTCAAAGCGATTCAAATATTCCAAGCCTAGAATAACGTTTTTTGATTGTGCGTGATCGGCCACGGCCAACATACTTTCTTTAGACCAATCCAATTCTTGTTGTGTGGGAGCAGCCCCAGAAAATACTGCCAAAGCTGAATGAAATGGACCTGAAAGGTAGGAAGCACCTAAATAGGCAGTAATATCCACTGCTTTTTTCAAGAAATCAACCCCTTTTTGGCGAACGTTTGCATCTGCCGAAATCGTATTCATATCAGCACCCAAAAAGGTAACTGTAAAAACCTCAAGTCCTAAGCGATCAATCTCCTTCTTCCAAGGTGTCCAATAGTCAATATCAGTGACAAAAATGGGGATTTCAACTCCGTCATACCCAACTTCCTTGATGTAAGCTAGGTGCTGGATGATGGACTCATTCATATCTGGCCCATAAACCAGCGTATTCATTGCAATCTTATACTTCATAATTTCTTATTTTGATTTAACCATTCCTCGGTAAGGAACATTTATTTCTAATTTACCTGGCCACTTTTTAGGCACTTTTAAGCCCAATTCCCAATGAATGGCATTAACAATTAAACGCTGGAATGGCTCAACTGCAAAATCCTCTGGATGCCCCATCGTTGTAAAAAATACCCGCGCATCGAACTGATTTTTCCACGTCCAAGCAATCGGTTGAGTCGTTGCCGGCTTATCTGGATCCACCGCATCTCCCATAAGTAACCACTCAGTTCCCTTCGCAGGATAATCTGGTAAAACCCGATATAACCAAGAGCGAACATGAAACTTAGGGTCCACCCCCGTCAAAATAGGGTGTTTTGCTGCTTGGGGATTTATGCTCGCATCTGTAGATGCATTGTGTCCGTAATGCGTATGCTTAGAGACACCGCCCCAACCCGGAGGAGCTCCGAATGCTTGCTCAGCCCAACCATTAAACTTTTCCAATGGATCTCCTTTAGGATAATTGAAACTGTGTGTCGACGTACGAAATCCCATTATCGGTTTCCCAGATTTCATATACGCTTCAATCTTAGCCACTTGGTCGGCAGGTAAAAGCCTCCAACGCAAGAAAAATACAGCCAAATCCGCCTCAGCTAAAGCATCTAAACCCGGAATATCGCGTTCAGCATTTTGATCGGGATACGACGTTAAGATTTTAGTCCGAAACCCGTAATTTGTTTCCAGGGCTTTGGCCAACAAGGGCAAAGTACTCTCACCGCTGTATTCATGATCGCCACAAACAAAAACGACTAGGGGTTTTTTGTTTTGGGAAAAGGAAAAATAAGAACCCAAGCAAAGGGCTAAAACGAGTAAATAGCTAAATTTCTTCATTGGTTTATTTCTCTAATGGATGTTCCTCAAGAAGTTGTGAGGCGTTGTATATATCTTTTTTAGAAGCTACAGATGCACGAACCGCTTTGACCTTCATTGGATCAACTGCCGAGGCTTTATTCCCAAATGAATTTCGCACATAGGTAAGCACTGCTGCCACTTCCCGATCATTCAATAATCCACCGTAAGGTGTCATAGGAACTTGTCCGCTGTATTTAACCCCATTAACCTCCATAGGTCCCATGAGTCCTTTTAGAACAAGTTTGATGAGGCGTTCTTCACTGCCAACTGACCATTTCGAATTAGCTAAAGGAGGGAAACCTGAAGCAGATAGGCCCTTTCCATTACTTTGATGACAGGTTGTGCAATAGCCTTCTTTGGTATAGATTTTACTACCCTCTAGATATAAATCCAAATCCTTACCTTTTAAATCAGAAGTCAACGCAACCTCTTTTTTCTTGACAACGTTTACGCCATTGGCATGTGCTACCGCAATCTCAAAAGGCTTATCCATCCATTCATCCAAAGGTTTCGTTTTTGCTATATTGAATATTGGATTTGCTTTTTCTTTAGGTAACCAGGAAGCTGCAACAAAAGCTTCCATGCGCACCCGACCATGATCGTCTTGAGCTGCTTTTGCCAATAATGCAGGTTGATTTACAACTTGATGTCCCGAATAACGCAATACTCGAACGGCAGCAGCACGTGCATGGTAATCTTTGGCTTGTAATAATCGATTTAATAAGCTTTGATCTACTTTATTAAAGCCCCAACTAACCCATAATGCCTCCAATAAGTTATGTTCAAAATTAGGGTCTTGGGCATTTAATTTTGCCACCCAAGCGCGAACGCGAGGCATAACTTCCGCAGCATTACGACCACGCAATTCCCGACGAACGCGGTAACGCGTCCGATACTCCGGTAATTTTAAGTTTTCCAATAATTCATCAATCGACGCGCCACTTACTTTAGCGGGAACCACCAAAGGTCTGGACGGATATGTAATGCGATAAACCCGACCATGCGAGTGATCACGCAATGGATCCCTTGCATTATGTTGCATGTGGCCAATTAATATATTGTGCCAATCGATCACATAAAGTGATCCATCAGGTGCAAATTCCATATCGACCGGACGGAAGTTACGATCTTCACCGACGATTAAATCTTGGCGGTGCTTGAACGCATAACCCGTACCTTTATCGGTCAATTGGTGCTGCTTCATCCCTAAAAATCCAATGGTATTATTGATTAAAAAATCACCTTGAACCTCATCAGGAAAATGCCTGCTATAGACAAATTCTAGGCCTGAAGTTGGCCTAACCAAATGCTTTTCCTCAATTAAACTGAACGATTTATGGCCAGTTTGACCATAGCGATTTTTAGTTGAACCTGGCATCATCCAACGCACATCAGGACCTGAGGTTTCACCGAAGAAATTCTGTCCCCACTTATCAAAAGCGATGCCCCAAGGATTTGGAATAGATAATTGAGCTACGCGCTCTAAATGTTTACGCGCTGGATTATAGCGCATAAATCCGCCATTAGTTGCGCGTACGGTTCCATAAGGTGTTTCCACATTCGTGTGCAAAAATACACCTTCGCCCATGTAGATTGCTCCGGATTCATCCGTTACAAAAGCACTGATTTCGTGGTGCGTATCGTGGTCATCAAATCCGCTGAGAATAACTTCTTTTTTATCCGCACGGTCGTCACCATTCGTGTCTTGCAAAAATACGAGATTTGTCCCTTGGCTGACGTAAACTCCATTGTGGGCAATCTCCATGCCAACAGGCACATGTAATCCCGAAGCGAATACCGTTTGTTTATCGGCTTTTCCATCGTTATTGGTATCCTCAAGGATAATAATTTTATCGTTGGGTTTGGGATCTCCAGGCTTATAATGAGGATAGCTAGGCATACAAACTACCCATAAACGACCTTTATTGTCAAACGTCATTTGCACGGGTTTCGCTAAATCTGGGAATTCCGTCTCGGAAGCAAATAGGTCAATTTTGTAACCAGGTGCCACTTTAATGGCCTTAAGTGCGTCTTGACCGAGTAAATAAGTTAAACTGCCATTTTTTTCTGGATTAAAATTCGTTTTAACTGGGTCGAGGGGCCTTGTTTGGGCATCTGCAGCAGCTAAATCAAAGGACTTACCGTGGATAGCGGCTTGAATAGCACGTTCCCGATTATCAGTCATTTGACGAATTTTTTCAATTTCAGCTGGATAATTATCTTGACCAAAAGGATTGTAACGACGGCCATATACGTGAACCCCATTCGGGATTTTAAAATCGTTGTGCCACATCCAATTTTTCTCCGCCACAGCCTCATAAACATCAGCTCGGCGCGACTCATTTGCTTGAATCTTTTTTCCAAATACCTTATCAGTCAAATAAACTGCCAATTTCTGATATCCTTCATTGTTTAACTGAATACCATCAATCGTTAAAGGCGATTTACTAGCCGCATACCAAGCTTTGGAAGGTGTAAAAACATCGATAAATAGAACGTTTTCTTTTTGGCAAACTTCCTTCATTGCTTGAGTGTATTGGGCAAGCCGACTATTTTCAACCGTTCCCTTAGGTACATCATACAACGCAGTTAAATCTTCAAAAGCGATTGGCGACACCAAAACTAAGGTAGGCGCCGAGACACCATTGTATTTTTGTGCGCGTGTATGTTTTATAAATGCGGTTAACTCACTTTTATATCGTGGAATTTTAGCTATCTCCTCAAACGATTCAGAAAACCCGAAAAATCCGATTACAACATCTGTTTTTAGTCGGCCTAGCCACACATCATGCGATTCTAGATGTCCTTCGCTACCTGATTTATTCGCATATTCATCTTGAAATTGTTCTGCATTAGGAAAGGTCCAAGGTAGGTTTCGTGCAGAATGCGGGCGAAAACCTGGCGTATCACCACCGTCACAAAGATTCCGAACAGAAAGCTGACTTTCCGGATAACGCAAGTGCAATTCGGTTTCGAAATGATCGTAATTAATCATTCGAGAACCTAAATTTCCACCAATGAGCGCAATTTGCGTTTTGTTTTGAATGGGAATTAACTTCGGTACTTCGGGTTGATTAAAGCTAATAATGCTCAGCGAGAGCAGAATTAATAGAAATAATCCTTTTGTTTTCATGGACATAATGAATAGAGGTTAAATAAATATATGGTTATAATTATAAGTTGGCTTAATAATTTTCAAACCAAAAAATAGGCTTCTCTGCCAAAAAAATCAGGGATTTAACCCAATTAAACTCCTAAAGACCAACCTGGTCGATACGTACGTTGTACGAATTGATTAGCCGCATCGAAATTCGTTACCCGCATATTTTGGTTATCCCACAATAATTTTGTGTTAGACCCTGGATAATGCATGCCGTTTCCTGTTTTGCGAGGGAAAGGCATATCGGCAACGCGAATCGCTAAATTCGCCATCAATATAGCTTCTGTCAAAGGACCTGCTAATTCAAAAGGCGAGCTTAATGTGCTATTTCCATAACCTGCAATCGCTCCTTCTACCCATTGCGCGTAGTGGCCTTCCGAACTTCCTTTTACACGCGCTAGTTTTTGAGGTACTTTGACTTCTTGGTTGCGTGATAATGGCAGTAATCGTGGATTGGCAGCATATTCGCTAGCCATCATCTTTCCTTTCGTACCAATGAACAAAATGCCTGAATTACCATCACCAAACATTTCATCAGGTCCTAATTCCTCTGGACGTTCAGGTTTAATTCCACCATCCATCCAATGCATCGTAACAGGACCCTTCGTTTTATTTGTTTTAGGAAAAGTTAAGGTAGCATGACTGCTTGGGGGACATGAATCTAAAAATACACCGCGTTTACCAAATGCAGTAAAGACACTGCTAACACTTGCTTGAACATCGGATGCATATTTTAAGCCCAATACCCGGAAAGGAGCTTCCATTAGATGGCAACCCAAATCTCCCAAAGCACCGGTACCGTAATCCCACCAACCACGCCAAGAGCCCGGAATTAAATTATCTACATAATCCTTATATGGTGCAGTGCCTAACCATAAATCCCAATCTAATTCAGAAGGAACTGGTGGCTTAGCTGTCGACCACGGAATACCTTGTGGCCAAATGGGTCTATTTGTCCAAATTTGAACCGTATGCACATCACCTATGATTTTAGCATCATACCATTCAACGAGTTGGCGTACACCATCACCCGAAGAACCTTGATTTCCCATTTGGGTGACCACTTTGTATTTTTCAGCAGCTTGAGTCAGCATGCGCGCCTCGTAAATATCATGCGTCATTGGTTTCTGCACATATACGTGCTTCCCTAATTGCATGGCGGCCATGGCTTGTACCGCGTGGTTATGATCAGGTGTAGATACAGACACAGCATCGAAATTTTTCGACTCTTTATCCATCATCACACGCCAATCTTTATAATATTTTGCTTTGGGATAAGCCGCTACGGAATCTTTTGCCATGCGATCATCGACATCACATAAATAGCCAATATCGGCTTTACCACTTTCAAAAAAATGCTTTAAATCAGATTTTCCTTTACCACCTACGCCAATTCCAGCAACGACAAGCCTGTCGCTAGGTGCCAAAAAACCTTTTCCCCCTAGGACATGACGGGGAACAATCATAAAGCCTGCTGAGGCTAAGGATGCGGACTTAAGAAAGTCTCGACGTGCAGGTAGCGTTTTTTTATTTTTCATAGGTGTTTAGAGATTTTCAATTAAGTGCTAAAG
>NZ_CBAUBA010000050.1:0-11936 GCF_964796385.1 Aquirufa sp.
AAGCTGCATCTAAAAGGCTTGATGTCTTATCAAGATGGAACGGGTTTTTGGCATCAATTAATCGACAAAAACGATTCGTATTTAGAAACTTCCGCTACCGCCATATATACGTACGTCATGGCCAAGGGAATGAATATGGGTTGGCTTGATCCCAAAACCTATGGCCCCGCGGCGCTATTAGGTTGGAATGCTGTAGCGACACGCGTGAATGAAAAGGGCCATGTGGAAGGAACTTGTGTGGGAACGGGCTTAGCTTGGGATCCGGCGTTCTACTATCACCGACCGATTTCCCCGTTTGCGGCGCATGGATACGGCCCTGTTTTATTGGCAGGTTCGGCGATCTTGGAATTGGTGAAAACAAAAAATTATCAAATTAATGATTCGGCGGTGCATTTTAAATGATAATTTTGAATAGAGTAAAAAATGGATAAACTCGCCTTTTATTTAAAATTTATATGATGCAGCAACCATTTAATTTAAGCGGTAAGGTCGCGCTCGTGACCGGATGTAAAAAAGGAATCGGGATGGCGATGGCGATCGGGCTTGCGGAGGCGGGTGCGGATATCATCGGAGTTTCGGCTTCTTTGGAATTAAATGGGTCAGCTATTGAAAAGGCTGTCACGTCCTTAGGACGTAAATTTAAAGCATATCAGGCGGATTTTTCGGACCGCGAATCGTTATACGATTTCATCAAAGCGGTTTTGCGTAATTCTCCACGGATTGATATTCTAGTCAATAATGCGGGGACTATTTTACGCGATCCGGCGGCGGAACATTCCGATGAATATTGGGATGAGGTGATGGAAGTGAATTTGTCGTCTCAGTTTATTTTGAGTCGGGAAATTGGAAGAACGATGCTGGCCCAAGGAGCTGGAAAAATCATTTTCACGGCCTCATTATTAAGTTTTCAGGGAGGTATTAACGTTCCCGGTTATGCGGCCAGCAAAGGTGGGGTTGCTCGTTTGACGATGGCGCTTGCGAATGAATGGGCGAGCAAAGGAATTAATGTCAATGCGATTGCACCTGGTTATATTTCCACAGATAATACCATAGCTTTACGGGAAGATAAGGAGCGGAGTGCCTCCATTTTAGGACGTATTCCAGCGGGCCGTTGGGGTGAACCCAATGACTTCAAGGGTCCTGCCGTTTTCTTAGCTTCAGAGGCTTCGAATTATGTGCACGGGACGATTCTGACGGTAGATGGGGGATGGATGGGGAGGTAGACGCTGGACGTTAGACGTTATACGTTGGAAATTCTGAGGGCGCAATTTTTTGACTAATAATTAGTAATAAATGATTTTATAATATAATTTTTCAACGTCTAACGTCTAACGTCCGGCGTCTAACCTAAACCTATGAAAAACCTTATCCTAATCGCCCTTTTGGCACCCTTATCTATTTTTGCACAAAAAATTGATGTCAACAAGCAATTCAAATTAGCCGAGCAGCAATATCAACGTATGTTGGCCGCGCAACCAGATACCTCCGTTACCGTCCATTCAGCTAGGCCAGACGGAACCTATCGGAACATGCCATCTAGTTGGTGGTGTTCTGGATTTTTTCCGGGTGGCTTGTGGCAATTGTATGAGCGTTCAAAAGATGCGCAATGGGAGAAAGCGGCGCGTTTATGGACGGCAGCTGTGAAGAAAGAACAATTCAATACGGGAACCCATGATTTGGGATTCATGATGTTTGATTCCTTTGGTAATGGCTTGCGTTTAACAAATGATCTAGCTTATAAAGCTGTATTAATTCAATCTGCCAAATCTTTGGCAACCCGTTTTGATCCAAATATTGGCCTAATCAAATCTTGGAATAGCTTCAAAGGAGGCTACAAGTATCCCGTGATTATCGATAATATGATGAATTTGGATCTATTATTCTGGGCTACTAAGGAAACCGGAGATCCACGTTTTCGTCAGATTGCGTTGACGCATGCAGACAATACCATGAAGCATCATTTCCGTCCAGATAATTCCAGTTACCATGTGATTTTATACGATGTGGATGGAAAGGTTTTGGCCAAAAAACAACACCAAGGGTACCAAGATGAGTCTTGTTGGACCCGCGGCCACGCCTGGGCGATGTACGGTTACGTAGAAATGTACCGCAATACGAAAGATAAAAAGTACTTGGATTTCGCGCAAAAGATTTCAGATTACTATATTAATCACCCGAATTTACCTGCTGATAAAATTCCTTATTGGGACTTTTTTGCACCCAATATTCCCAACGAAGAGCGCGATGCTTCGGCAGGTGCAATTGCCGCTTCAGCATTGCTTGAATTGAGTACGTATTCAGGTCAAAAAGGCAAGCGTTACTATGCAGATGCCGTGAAGATGTTGGAGTCATTATCAAGTCCTGCATATCGTGCGGCATTGGGTGAGAATAACAACTTCTTGATAAAACATTGCGTAGGGGCAAAATCCCTCAATTCCGAGATCGATGTGCCCCTAATTTACGCGGATTATTACTATTTGGAGGGTTTGTTGCGTTACGAGAATTATACTAAAAAATAGATTTCCCCGTTGAGCTTTGGCAAACCTTCAAGGTTTGCCAAAGCTAAGTAAAAGCCTTAGAAACACGTGGAAAATGGCTTGGCAAAGTAGCGCTTATTGCGTACATTTGTGGCTTCAATTTTTACCAAGCCCCATGTCATTAAAGAAAATCCAATCAGCCCTCATTTCGGTTTATTACAAAGACGGTTTAGCCCCGATCATCCAAGAACTTCACAAGAACGGAGTAACCCTATATTCCACTGGTGGAACCCAATCATTTATTGAAGATTTAGGCATTCCTGTGATTTCCGTGGAAGACTTGACGGGCTATCCTTCGATCTTTGGTGGACGTGTAAAAACCTTACATCCGAAAGTATTTGGCGGTATTTTACACCGTCGGGACTTGAAAGAAGATGTTGAGGTAGCAAAGCAATATGGTATTCCGGCGTTGGATTTGGTGATGGTCGACCTATATCCGTTTGAAGAAACGGTGGCTTCGGGTGCTTCAGATGAGGATATTATTGAGAAAATAGACATTGGTGGTATCTCCTTAATTCGTGGAGGTGCGAAAAATTTCAACGATGTTTTGATTGTTTCTTCGCGTGACCAATACGCGGAGGTTTCAGCGATTTTTGCGGCGCATGGAACGACGTCAACAACCCTGACGGAGCGTAGAAGCTTTGCTCAAAAAGCATTTGCCGTTTCATCGCATTACGATGGAGCGATCCAGCGCTATTTTTCTGGGGAGTCGGCGGATTTAGCGAACTATACGAGCTTGCCAGCAAATGGGTTGAGGTATGGGGAGAATCCGCACCAACAAGGAACCTTCTACGGAGATTTGTCGGCCTTGTTCGATAAACTTCACGGCAAGGAACTATCCTACAACAATTTAGTGGACGTGGATGCGTGCATTAGTTTGTTGGATGAATTTAATGAGACAGCCTTTGTGATCATCAAGCACATGAATGCGTGCGGTGTGGCAACAGGCCAAACAGTGAAAGAAGCTTACGACAAGGCATTGTCTTGTGATCCAGTTTCGGCGTTTGGTGGCGTTTTGGCAACCAATAAAGAAGTAGATAAAGCAGCGGCGGAATCAATCAATCCATTATTCTGTGAAATCTTAATTGCCCCTTCATTTACTGCGGAGGCGTTGGAGATTTTACAAACCAAAAAGAATCGTATTTTATTGAAACGCAAGTCGGTGGAATTCCCTAAGAAAATGTTCAAGACTTTGTTGAACGGCGTTTTAGAGCAAGATAAGGATTTGGTTATGGAAGGAATTGCCGACTTTAAAACTGCAACTAAACGCGTGCCTACAGACGAGCAGATGCAGGCATTAGCATTTGCTTTAAAGATTTGTAAGCACACAAAATCAAATACGATTGTGTTAGCGAATGATGGCCAACTTTTAGCATCGGGTGTGGGTCAAACATCACGCGTGGACGCTTTGAAACAAGCCATTGAAAAAGCAAAAGAATTTGGCTTTGATTTAAATGGAGCTGTTATGGCATCGGATGCATTTTTCCCATTTCCTGACTGCGTTGAAATCGCGGGAAATGCCGGTATTGTGGCAGTAACCCAGCCAGGTGGTTCGATTAAAGATCAGGATTCCATCGCGTATTGCGATGCAAATGATATCGCGATGGTCATGACAGGAATTCGCCATTTTAAGCATTAGGATTTTTCGGTAAATAAGTATATTTTTAAGGCTAAAATTCAACAATTAAAAATGGGCAAAGTAATGCGCTCGTTCAACTCATTTAAATTATATTATGTCAGAAGCACAAGATACATCAGCTCAAGATCGGGCAAATTATGGTGCAGATAATATTCAAGTATTAGAAGGTTTAGAGGCGGTTCGCAAGCGTCCTTCCATGTACATTGGTGATACCGGTTTCAAGGGTCTTCATCATTTGATTTGGGAGGTTGTCGATAACTCCATTGATGAGGCGTTGGCAGGTCATTGCGACAAGATCAAAGTAACAATCAACACAGATAATTCTATTTTAGTTGAAGACAACGGTCGGGGTATACCTACGGGCATGCACACGAAAGAAAAGCGTTCTGCTTTGGAAGTTGTAATGACGGTGCTTCACGCCGGAGGAAAGTTTGACAAGGATACATACAAAGTTTCTGGTGGTCTTCACGGTGTGGGGGTTTCCTGTGTAAATGCCTTGTCGACCGATTTGAAAGTGACCGTACACCGCGAGGGTAAAATTTTCCAACAAGAATATAAGATTGGTGTTCCGCAATATCCTGTCAAGGAAGTAGGGGAAACGGATCGTACAGGTACTTCGGTTTTGTTCAAACCGGATAAGTCAATCTTTACGGTAACAGAATATAAATACGAAACAGTAGCGGGACGTTTGCGTGAGTTGTCATTTTTAAATGCGGGTATCCGTGTGGAATTGACCGATTTGCGTGAATTAGATGAAGAGGGTAATGCTCGTTCAGAGGAGTTTTTCTCAGAGGGTGGTTTGCGTGAATTTGTATTGTATTTAGATGCTACCCGTGAACCTTTATTGGCCGAACCTATCTACATGGAAGGCGATAAAAATGGCGTACCCGTTCAGGTAGCCATGATGTACAACACGTCGTACACAGAAAATGTGGTCTCGTATGTTAACAACATTAACACGATTGAGGGCGGAACGCACGTTGCTGGATTCCGTGGCGCATTAACACGTACCTTGAAAAACTACGCAGATAAATCGGGTGCTTTAGAGAAATTAAAAATTGACATCGCTGGAGATGACTTCCGTGAAGGTTTAACAGCCGTTATTTCGGTTAAAGTAGCTGAGCCTCAATTTGAGGGTCAAACGAAAACCAAATTAGGTAACGGTGAAGTTTCAGGTGCCGTTTCGTCAGCCATGTCGGATATGCTTGAGTCTTGGTTAGAGGAGCATCCAAAAGAAGCGCGTCAAATCGTTGCTAAAGTTATTTTAGCTGCACAAGCGCGTCATGCTGCTCGTAAAGCGCGTGAGATGGTTCAGCGAAAAACGGTTTTGGGTTCAAACTCATTGCCAGGGAAGCTAGCCGATTGCTCGGATAATGATCCAGAAACTTGTGAGATTTACCTTGTCGAGGGAGACTCGGCGGGTGGAACGGCTAAACAAGGTCGTAACCGTGCTTTCCAAGCGATTTTGCCTTTACGTGGTAAGATTTTGAACGTAGAAAAAGCACAAGAATATCGTATTTACGAGAACGAGGAGATTAAAAACATGATTACTGCGCTGGGCGTTTCTTTCGGAAAAGATGGAGATGAACGTGCATTGAACATGGATAAATTGCGTTACCACAAGGTGATCATTATGACCGATGCGGATATCGACGGCAGTCACATTCGTACGTTGATTTTGACATTCTTTTTCCGTTACATGCGGGAATTGGTGGATCGTGGATGTATTTATATTGCACAGCCACCTTTGTATCAGGTGAAGAAAGGCCAACAAGTTCGTTATGTTTGGACGGAAGACCAGCGAACATTAGCTATTCAGGAATTAGCTGCCGGTGGAAAAGAGGAGAGTGTGGGTATTCAGCGCTATAAGGGTCTTGGAGAGATGAATGCGGAGCAATTATGGGAAACAACCATGAATCCAGAGTCCCGTACCTTGAAGCAAGTAACTGTTGAGTCGGCGATTGAGGCCGATCTATTATTCTCAATGTTGATGGGTGATGAGGTTGCACCTCGTCGTGACTTTATCGAGAAGAATGCCAAATACGCAAAAGTAGACGTTTAGGTCGATGGAATTTGATTTCAAATCTTATCATTTGCGTGGCATACATGCGGATACTGAGGAGGAAAAACGATCGATAAATCAAGAGTTGAAGGATCTTTATGATTCCTTAACAGTTGATGAAAAACGAATATTTAATTTGGAGCTTCAGAAATTCTTGGCCTTGGAGACAAGTCGCTTGGGTTCTGATTATGAGGCGATTAAAAACCAAATTCCAAAAATGTAAGCATGAGTAATTCAAGATTAGATAAAATTATCAAAGCGTCAGAAGATTCTCCAAATGGGAATCTTTTGTCGTTCCTGAAGCCTAAAAATTGGAAAGTAAATCTTGTTGCCCCGCGTGATGCGGTTCGCAAACTAGAGAAGTCGGCACAAAAAGCTCAGGAGACCATTGCGAAGTCTCGCTACATTTCACGCGATATTTCTTGGTTGAAATTCGATGAGCGTGTTTTGGATCAAGCGCGCGATTCTTCCAAAAGTTTATTTGATCGATTGAAGTTTTTAGCCATTACGGCCTCTAATTTGGATGAGTTCTTTACGATTCGAATAGGCTCATTATATAATTACATCGACTTTGGTAAGGAGCGTACCGATTATTGCGGATTGCGCGAAACACCTTTTAAGCAAGCTTTAATCACCTCGGCAAAGGAGTTTAGTGTCGAAAAACACCGCTTATTTATCGAAGAAATTTTGCCACTTTTTCCTGAAAATGGGATGAGCTTAGCTTCTTTAGAAGATTTGACGGTTGAAGAAATTGCGGATGTTGAAACGTATTTTAATCGGACAATTTATCCGATGTTAACGCCAATGGTCTTTGACCATACGCATACTTTTCCTAGTTTGTTGGCTAAAACGTTGATTTTCGGGGTGGTTACCATTGGATTCACCGATAAAATTAGCCGGAAAGGTAAACCGGAAAAAGATCGAAAAATTTCGTTTGTACAGATACCATTAAACTTAACGCGTTTTTATGTAATCGAGCGGGACGATAAGGTATTGTTTTTATCTATTGAAAAAATCATCCGACATCACCTTCAGATTTTATACCGAAATGTGGAGATTGAATCGACCTCTTTATTTCGGATTACAAGAAATGGGGATTTTGATTTAGTTGAGCATGAAGATGCGGAAACTGATTTTGTGGATGAAATCAAGAAGAAAATTAAAGACCGCCGCTTAGGTCGTGTCACGCGTGTCGAAGTGGAATCGGAACATTCTGAATTTCTACTAGGCGAGATGTTGAAGCGATGGAATTTAGATAAGTCGGACATTTTTGTCAAAAAATCTATTTTGGATTTTACCGCATTCTGGCAAATATTGAAGTACCCGGAATTTAAATCAAAACTGGCTCATAATCCGGCTGTTGTTCCTCCCCTAGGGTTGAAGTCGGTGCAAATTACTGACATCTTCGAGACGATGAAACGTGGTGATATTTTATTGCATCATCCGTATAATAACTTTGAGCCCGTGATTCAATTGTTGGAGCAAGCAGCGGAGGATCCACATGTTTTGGCCATTAAAATCACGTTGTATCGTATTTCAAAAAATTCACGGATTTCAGGTGCATTATTGCGCGCGGCAGAACAGGGCAAGCACGTTTCGGTACTCTTTGAAGTGAAGGCGCGTTTTGATGAGGAAAATAATATTCGGGAGGCGACTCGTTTACAAAAAGCTGGATGTTTCGTGATTTATGGAATTCCAGGTTTAAAAACGCATACCAAGTTACTGCAGGTTATCCGTAATGAGGGTACGCATGTGATGAGTTATGCGCACTTATCTTCAGGTAATTACAATGAGGATACGGCGAAGTTGTACACCGACCTAGGGTTGCTGACAACCGATTCGCGTATTACCCAAGATATTTCGGAGTTTTTCAATGTAATTACGGGGCATTCGATGCCTACGCATTATGAGCATTTAATTACGGCACCGCGGGATATGCGGAATCGTTTGATTGAAATGATTAATCAGGAAATAACTAATCATAAACAAGGCTTGGCGGCGGGGATTTGCTGGAAGATTAATTCATTACAAGATTTGGATACGATGGAGGCTTTGTACAAAGCTTCTCAGGCGGGTGTACCTGTTTTGTTAATTATTCGAGGTATTTGCTGTATTCGTCCGCAGCGAGAAGGGTTATCGGAAAATATTTTCATCAAATCTATTGTGGGTAATTACCTGGAGCATACGCGTTTATACTATTTTCATCGCGCTGGAGAACCAAAAGTTTATGGCGGTTCCGCGGACGTAATGGTGCGAAGCTTTGATCGTAGGATCGAATCATTGTTTGAATTAGTGAATCCGCGTGCCAAAAACATGGCCATTACGATTTTGGATTGGAACTTGCGTGACACGGTTAATTCCTATGAAATGCAGGAGGATGGTACCTATTGGAAGGTTGAGAGTGATGAACCATTTAATATTCATGAGGAGTTTTATACAATTAGTGAGGAAGATTTAATTGAGGAGATTACATTTGCAACTTACACCAATACCCTTACAACAACATAAATGGAGAGATTTACAGGTTTATTAGGTATCGTTCTGATTTTGGGCGTGTCATTTTTAATGTCCAATAATCGAAAGGCAATTAATTACCGTACAGTTGGTGTTGGATTATTATTACAAGTAGCTTTGGCTGTTTTTATTTTGAAGACAGAAATCGGTCGAGTGACATTCCAGTGGTTGGGTGATTCAATTAATACGTTATTAGGTCAAGCTGATAAGGGGGCCGCTTTCGTATTTGGTTCATTGGTGGATCGAAATTTGATGTCCAAAGCTTTCGGTCCAGGGAATGAATATATTTTCTTTTTCAAAGTTGTTCCTACCATCATTTTTGTTGCTGTTTTAGTGAATATGTTTTACCATTTGGGTGTGCTCCAACGGGTCGTTTCGACCATGGGAAAAGGTGTACACTGGTTGATGGGTGTGAGTGGCGCGGAGGCTTTGTCCAATGTTGCTTCTACGTTTGTGGGTCAAGTGGAGGCTCAAATCATGATTAAGCCCTATTTGAAAAACATGACGAATTCGGAGCTCATGGCTTCGATGACGGGATCATTTGCTTGTATTGCAGGTGGTGTCATGGCGGTATATATTTCCTTAGGCGTTCCTGCTGCGTATTTATTGGCCGCTAGTTTGATGGCTGCGCCAGGAGCGTTGGTAATTTCGAAAATAATTTTTCCAGAGACTGAGAAGTCGGAGACCGAAGGTATGGTGAAGATGGACATTACAAAATCACATGCGAATTTAGTCGACGCGATTGCCGCGGGAGCTAGTGAAGGATTGAAAGTAGGATTGAATGTTATAGCGATGTTGATTGGATTTATTGCGTTAATTGCTTTGGTTGACTTAGGTTTAGGTCAAATTGGATCTTTGATTAATATGCCGTCGCTTTCGATGAACTTGATTTTAGGCAAAGTATTCTCTGTTTTTGCATTTGCTATGGGCGTACCATCTCAAGATGTGGAAGTAGCAGGGGCCTTGATGGGCAAGAAAATGGTCGTGAATGAATTTGTAGCTTACTTAGATATGGTGAAATTGAAGGACACGTTGGATCCTAAAACCATTGCCATTACCAGTTTTGCTTTGTGTGGATTTGCTAATTTTTCATCCGTTGCGATTCAGATTGGGGGTATTGGCGAATTAGCTCCATCGCGCCGATCTGACTTGGCGAAATTAGGCTTTAAGGCCTTGATTGCCGGGACATTAGCGTCCTATTTATCAGCCACATTAGCCGGTTTATTATTATAATATGCGCATTGATCCCGAAACCGTCGAGCGAATAAAGCAAACGGCTGCTGTGGCAGACGTGATCGGGGATTATGTGACAATCAAGAAAAAGGGGGCCAATTATTGGGCTTGTTGCCCGTTTCACGGCGAGAAAACGCCTTCGTTTTCAATATCACCGAGCAAGGGAATCTATAAATGTTTTGGTTGCGGAAAAGCAGGAGATTCAGTCCGGTTTATTATGGACATTGAAGGTTTAGGTTACGGAGAGGCATTACGTCATTTAGCCAAAAAATACGGCATCGATATTCAGGAGGAGGAGATGACGGATGATCAGCTTCAGCGTCAAAATGAGCGCGAGAGTTTATTGATCATGCTCGAGTTCGCCAAAGAATTTTTCAAAAAACAATTAATTGATTCCGAAGAGGGTCGTTCGATTGCGCTGCCTTACTTCAAGGAACGCGGATTTTCAGACGCCACAATTCAGGCTTTCGAATTAGGCTATAGTCCGGAGGGATGGGATGTGTTCTTAAAGACGGCCCTAAAACAGGGTTTTAGCCAAGAAATTATTGAGAAGGCGGGTTTAGTTACCAATAAAAACGAGGAAGGAAAGGTATATGATCGATTCCGGAATAGGGTCATTTTTCCGATTCACAGTGTGGCAGGAAAGGTGATTGCCTTTGGTGCGCGTATTTTAAAATCAGACGCGAAGAACCAAGCTAAATACCTCAATTCGCCCGAAACAGAAGTTTACCATAAATCGGCCGTTCTCTATGGCATCGCACAGGCGAAGAATGAAATTCGTCAAAAGGACGTTTGTTATCTCGTGGAAGGATATACGGATGTGATTTCTTTGCATCAAGCGGGCATCAAAAATGTGGTTGCTTCTTCTGGAACTTCATTAACCATTGAGCAAATCAAGTTGATTGCCCGGTTTACGAATCACGTAACCGTACTTTATGACGGAGATTCTGCCGGAATAAAAGCCGCTTTGCGCGGAATGGATTTAATTTTAGAGGAAGGATTGCAGGTAAATCTAGTGGTCTTCCCAGAAGGACAGGATCCTGATTCCTATGTGCGTTCGATCGGTAGTGAGGCTTTTATCGAATACATTCAGAAAGAAGCGCGGGATGTGATTTCGTTCCAGGCGAATCTCTTTATGAAGGAAGCTGGAGATGATCCATTTAAAAAAGCGGAGCTTATTAAAGAGATGGTCCAAAGTATTTCTAAAATACCGGATGCCATCCAGCGTAGTTTATTCATTCAAAAAACGTCTCAGATGATGCGTTTGGAAGAAGATGTGCTGCTGGCGGAAATGAATAAGATTCATTTGAAGAAGATGAATCAGCGGTCGGCAGGTTCTGCGCCTCAAAGCATATCCCCGCAAAATGAGGTAGATATGAACGCGCTTTTTGCAGCGGAAGAGGATGCTCCTGCAGAAGTTCAGAGTCTAGCTTTTTACCAAGAATCGGAGTGCATTCGCTTACTCGTGAATTTTGGCCATTTGGAAGTAGATCCGGAAAAAGCACCCGGACATACGTTGATGGAATATCTGTTGCACGAGTTAGAAGATGTAAAATTTCAGACGCCTTTGTTTGTGGAGATTTTGGGGATATGCCAACAAGAATTTGCGTCAAAGCGCGTGCTAGGTCCTGAATTTTATTTACATCATGGCAATGAGGAGATTCAGCAATTTGCGATAGATGTGTCGTCAGATAAACATACACTTTCCTCCGTTTGGAAGGACCGGCATGATATTCGGGTTCGTGAAGACCATGAAATGTTGGAGGATTTGGCCTATAAAAATGTCTTGCGCTTGCGAAAAGTATATAATGACCAACAACTAAAAGATGTGATGGAGCGCATGGAAAAATATGAAGGGGACAAAAATGACATGAATGAGATGTTGCATGAATTCATCTCATTGAAGGAAATTCAGAAAAACATTTCGCAGGAATTGGGTACGGTTATTGAA
>NZ_CBAUBA010000051.1:0-11808 GCF_964796385.1 Aquirufa sp.
TTGGAAATAATTATCTCATTTGTATGGTGAAATAAAACAAAATGAAACAATTCGTTCCTTTTTGTCTAGTTTCTTTTTATTCAACCTTGGAGCTCAAACAGTGATGTATTTAGGAGCCTTATTCGGTTCCGAAGAATTACATTTGCCAACGGATGCATTAATCATAACCATCTTGCTCATTCAATTAATTGCTATACCTGGCGCTTATTTTTGTGCGAAACTGTCATTAAAAATTGGAAACATTCAAGGCCTATTTTTAATAGTTTGCGTTTGGATTCTTATTTGTGGTTTTGCCTATACCGTGAAGAACCAATTGAACTTTTATCTACTTGCAAGTGGCATTGGTTTCGTCATGGGTGGAATTCAATCCATGAGCCGAGCAACATTTGCTAAGTTATGCCCAGCAGGAGGGAAAGATACAGCCTCATATTTTAGTTTTTATGATGTATGTGATCGACTATCTACGGTATTTGGAACTTTTGTTTTTGGGTTAATTATTCAACTAACGGGAAATATGCGCAATGGTATTCTAGTACTAGGTGTTGTATTTGTGTTAAGTCTTTATTTCCTTGTTAAAATAATCAGATCAAAATCTAATTCACTTGTATTGGTATAATCGATCGGTTATTTGCCGATTTCCATGAGATAGGAATATGACCTAGAATCTCTAATTGTAAAGCTTTAATAATCGCTTTTCTGGAATAAGTTTTAGCATGAACGAGGGATACTTCTCGTACCGGTATAGGAGAAGGTAAGTTGTGGACCTTTTCTTTCAATTTAACATCTATATAATCTAAAAACATTTGTGGAATTATCGTTTGGCCAAATCCTAAATCGGCCAGGCGAACTATCGTTTCTAAACTACCAGTTTGATAGGTTAAATTGGCGCCCTTGTGTGAACCGGCCTTTATATTACAAATGGAATTGACCTGGTTACTTAGACAATGTCCCTCCTCTAGTAACCATAATTTAGCAGGATCTAATTCAGATTTAAACTTTGAACCATCATCTTCCCATACATTGGAATAAAGAAATAATTCCTCATAATAAAGAGGCAACTCCACAAGATCACTTTGAAGTGGGGTTACCAAAATTCCAATATCCAATTTACCTGAAGCAATATCACGTTTAATATTTTCTGTTGTCGTTTCAGAAATACTAATATCTAAATCAGGATGTTTAATTTGAAAATCAGCTAAAAATTTAGGCATTAAATAAGGAGCAATAGTCGGAATTACACCTATGGCTAAATGACCATTAACTGAATTTGACCATTCTTTAGTCAAAGAGAGAATAGACTTACTTTCAGCTAGAATAATTCGTGCTTTACTAATTATGTCTAGCGCCTCTATCATAGGCTCCAAGGGTTTGGCACGCCTATTAAACAAAGTCAAATGTAACTCAGCCTCAAGTTTTTGTACTTGCATACTTAAACTAGGTTGTGAAACACAACAAAAGTCGGCTGCTTTTGAAAAACTTTTTAGATCAGCGAGAGCAACAATGTACTCCAGTTGCGTAATAGTCATATTATAATTTTTACTTATACAAATATAAAAAATATAGATTTGATTGATAATATTTGAATCTGGATATTTGTACCATTATTTTAAGAAATTAATAAATAAACAAACATAAAAATGGCAAATTACATGTTAGGCTTAGGAAGCCAATTTCCTACATTTTCAAAAACTGCAGTTGTTTCCTTAGAGCAAGGAAAAGAATTTGCAACCATTACTTCTGAAGATCACAAAAAAGACGGAAAGTGGTTAGTGATGTTCTGGTGGCCAAAAGATTTTACTTTTGTATGCCCAACAGAAATTGCTGAGTTTAATCGTCGTGCTGGAGATTTTGCTGATCGTGATGCTTCGTTAATCGGTGCTTCTACAGATTCAGAATTCGTTCATGCGGCATGGAGAAGGGATCACGATGATTTACGTGGACTAAAATTCCCAATGTTGGCTGATACATCAAAAAGCTTAGCTGAAGAATTAGGAATCTTAACAGAAGGCGAGAAGGTAGCATATCGTGTCACTTATATTGCTGACCAAGATGGTATTATCCGTTGGGCTTCTGCCAATGATTTATCAGTTGGACGTAATGTAGACGAAGTATTACGTGTTTTAGATGCTTTACAAACTGATGAGCTTTGCCCATGTAATTGGAAAGCTGGAGACGCTACATTGTAATTATTCATTTAGCCCTAGGATTCCCTGGGGCTATTTAATTCAACAACCATGAGTGAGACAAAAGACAACTTATTGGCAGAGATAAATATCCCTGCCACAGAATCTTTCGCCCTTTTAGATGCGTTAGATGCGGCTGATCACCGTTATATTAAAGATATAAAGATTAATGTTTCCAATGCATTACGCGCACAAACATTAAACGAAAAGGAAGCTATCTTGTTGGCCTTAGCTGTTTCTGTTAATCAAAAACACGAGAGAACTATTAGTTCCTTAACGGAATTGGCTACAAGTAAAGGAGTGTCAGAAGCAGAAATTAATGAGATTCATGCGTTAGTCTCATTACTTAACGCGAATAATATTTTCTACCGATTTAAGCATTTTGTAGACAAGGAGTATTATAACACAGCCCCAGCAGGAATTCGCATGTCCATTATGATGAATCCTGTTTTAGGAAAAGAGTTTTTCGAATTAGCTAGCTTAACAGTATCAGCCATAAATGGATGTGAAATGTGTGTAAAATCACATGAAGTATCCGTGAAAAATCACGGAGCTACAGAAGCAAGAATTTTAGATGCGATTCGATTAACGGCAATTATTAAAAGCTTAATCATATTATTGTAATTTGCTTTTGTGAACGCAAAAAGGCTAATTCAGAGATGATTTAGCCTTTTTTTAATGTTTTGACTAAATGATTTAACTGAAGGCGAAATTGAGTTAGTTCTTTGAAAGATTGCCAACAAACCTTCAATAATTTCATATGCCGAATCGAAACTTCACCTGTTTCGCGTTCTTTATGTAGAACAGGAATATTAAACAGTTTTTGACCTGATTTTTTTGCTAAAACAGATAAAAATATATTGGGAGCAAATGGTGTTTGCAGTGGTAATGCTTTTAATAACTTGTTTAAAAAAGTAGTCCGTATTAGTCTAAAAGGAATGTTGGCATCGTTAATATAAGTTCCATAAATGAACAACAATGAATATTTCAAAATTCGAGTAATCAGGAGCCGAAACCGGTCATCATTTCGAACCTCGCGAAAACCTAACACAAAATCCGACTCATTTCGCTTATCCCAGAAATTTTTAAAATCGCTTGGCACAAATTGATCATCCGAATCTGTTTGAAATACAAAATTTGGATTCATTTGAACGGCCATTTGGTAACCATTAAAAATCGCATTACCGTGGCCACCATTTAATTGATGTTTAGCTATCAAATTAGGATATTGTCCTGTTAATTCATCCAAAATAACTCCCGTTTTATCCCGAGAACCATCGTTAATAACTAACAATTTAAATTGATCCTTAGGTATCACCTCAGCAATTCCATCAATCCAATTAGGTACCACTTCATGAATGCATGCTTCCTCATTATAAGCTGGAATTACAATAACCAATTCTAAAGGACTTTCCATTAAATATTATTTTTAAAACGATTGATAGGCTTTTCAATAATATACCATGATAAACTTGCTAAGCTAATTACTAAAAATAGGCTCAAAACAAATTTAAAAATAATAAAATTAGGCATTTCTGAATTAAGAAAAGGTTGTAGGTCAGTTAAATAACCCATTATTGTATTTCCCCGATCATGGAAATAGTTATATACTACATTATGATACAGATATATTCCATAAGAAATTTGACCTAGATAGTTAACCCAAGAATGTGTTAAAAAAGGAAACAAAATCCATTTTTTTGACCCAAGTGCTTGAGCAATTAGGAAGAATGAAAACAATCCAGCAAAAAAACGTTCAAATACAATTGACCATATATTGTCATGTGTATATAGGGCAGTATGACTTAAGTAAAGTACTACAAGAAAGACAAATAGACTAAGAGGAAGTAAATAGCTTCGAGAAACTAATGTAACAAAATTTTGATTTTTATAATGAAACAAATAGGCCAAAATACCCCCTAATCCAAACGAATCAATGGCAGCCAAAGGATTAACATAGGATATCATCCAAAATGATTCTTTTACTTCATGTGAAGCCAAAAGAAAAAAACCAAGTCGACTGCCTAATCCTATCAATAGCATCCCAACCAACAATCTTGGATACTTAACTGCTGATATAAAGAATATGAAATAGGGAAAAAACAAATAGTACTGCTCCTCTACAGCTAATGACCACAAATGGTCCCAAACACCCATCCATCGATTATGAAGGATAATATAAAAATTAGGTGTGTAGCTAATTAACCAACCAGCGATTTCAGAAAAATTTGATAAAGAACAAATACCTCCAACGGCTAATAGTAGGAAATAGATAGGAAAAATACGTAATGACCGACGATAAATAAATCGTACCATTTTTACAATAGGCGATGAGTGATTAGACCGACAACTATCTGCATTTTCAAAAAGTATTCGCGTGATCAAAAAGCCACTCAAAACAAAAAACATAACCACCCCCAAATGGCCTAAAAATGAAAATGGATTAATTGGAATAAGCCAGTGATCAATTAATACAAGAAATACAGCAATGAAACGAATTCCATTTAGCTGTTCAAAATATACGGGCTTACTTGAAATCATTCGTTAACAAATAATGTAAATTCAACACGTCGATTCAATCGACGCTTATCTTCTAAAACACTAGAAGAAACTGGCTTCGTTCCGCCCCAACCTTTCGTTTGGATGCGCAAACTTTCAATTCCTTTAGAAATCAGATACTCTTTAACTTTAATAGCACGGTCAACAGACAATTGCAAATTTTCATTCCAATCACCTTGTAAATCTGTATGACCTTCAATCAATATATGATATACAGGATTATCCTGTAAAATTAAGACTATTCCGTCTAAAGCCTCGAATGAATCTTTTTGTATGTCAGCTTTACTTTGTGCAAAATTCAATGTTGGTAATTTAAATTGCTTATTTACCTCTAATGGCATTAATGAAATTACACGATTTATTTCTAGATACTTCGATTCCTTACGAAAATCGAATTTTTCTCTTTTGGTTAAATAACCTTTTGATTTAATCTCTATTTGAAATGGCTTTTTCGTTGGCCACATAAATGAAAAATCTCCTAAATAAGGATCATATTCTACAGCCATTGTGTCAGAACTAATCGTTGACCTAACCACAACTTTAGCATTCAACGGTTTTTTAGATGTAACATCGACAACCTTACCTGCAAATTGTACCAAAGTCTGAGGTTTTACCTTTTCTGGAATTTTAATCCGATATATATCCTCAGCTCCCATCGAATTCTCAACCGAACTAAAATAGGCATAATCACCTTGCGCTGAGACAGAAAAATAACCATCCCATTGATTTGTATTAACCACTGGACCTACATTTTCAGGGATAGACCAATTTAACCACGTATCATCTAATCTACGCGTTAAAAAAATGTCATTATTCCCATAGCCAACGTGCCCGCTAGAGGAAAAATACATAGTAACTCCATCAGGAGCTATAAATGGCGTAGATTCAGATTCGCCAGAATTAACATTGGGACCAATATTTTTAGGTTCAGTCCATGTATCATCTGACTTTAAAAATGACACATATATATCTTTACCTCCATAGGAATCTTTAGTCTCCGTAGTCATCAAAAGAATTTTACCATTAGGCGCTAAGGTGTATTCCGAATATTCTGATTTGTTTTTGAAATTTTGGATTCTAATTGGCTTTGGAAAACTCCAATCACCTGTTTTCAGCTTAAAGGATAAAGAAACCCCTTTTTCCATTTGACCATCTTTCCCATAGACATTATTTAATAACATCGTTTTCCCATTTGGTGAAATTCCACAAACGGCATTATTTTCATCATTATTGATGGGCGAAGGGAATAAACTAGCTTTCATCCATTTTTTATCATCACCCAGCTGCGATACCCAAATATCTTGATTTTTAGCACTACCTAAGTTTTCAGGATGCTTCCATCGAGTAAAATAAAGTGATTTCCCATCCGGACTGACTACGGGACATATTTCATTAAACTTGGAATTGATCACCAGACCTAAATTTTCCTTGACCAAATAAGCATTGGGATCTTTTTCTAATGCGATACTTGCCTCAATAGGTTTATCATCATCTGAAATAGCTATAGCATCTATTTGACTAAATCCTTTAACACGTTCAGAATTCAAGGTAATTTTAATCGATTTAACTTTAAATGGAGTTAATGAATTTAGCTTAATTCGAGTAATCTGACCATTCGCCTGTGCATAATTTGCAGGAAATTCTCTTACCAAATAAAGCCTATTATTTTCATCGAAAGCTTCAATTCGCGTTAATGAACCAGCTCCAAAGTTTTCGAAAACAACAACTTGTCTGATTTGTTTTAAACTATCAAAAGAAACAATTAGGTATTCACCTGAAGGGTTATCAGGAGTCAACGACTGCCAAGCGCTGGGTGTATTACCAAACTTTGGGTATTTACTTGGTCTTCCCAATGCATGTAAAGCTCTAAATTCTTTACCTAATAATTGATCAGAATACTCACTAGAAAAAGCAACAACTTTGCTAGCCCAAAGTACAGATTGTCCCTGGGAGTAAAACTGCACAAATAGCAATGCGCCTAAAAAGAATGCTTTTCGAAGCAACATATATCTTATTTAGCCAACTGTACTAAGTTTGAAATTGTTTCTAATGGATTGGGAGATGAAAAAACAAAACTCCCAGCCACTAGAACATTGGCTCCAGCATCAATTAAAGATTCTGCGTTTTGCATTGAAACACCACCATCAACTTCCAAATAAATAGGACGGCCAGTTAACTGAATAAGCTCGTTGGCTTCACGGACTTTATCAACTGAATTAGGAATGAATTTTTGCCCGCCAAACCCTGGGTTAACTGACATGATTAAAACTAAATCAATATCATTAATCACATCCTTTAATAATGAGACAGGAGTTCCAGGATTTAAAGCTATACCAGCAAGACAACCAAGATCTTTAATCTCTTGAATAGTCCGATGAATATGCGGACAAGCTTCTAAATGGACAGTAATCATTTTAGCACCTGCATCTGCAAATTGCTTTAAATAGCGCTCTGGCCTTTCAATCATTAAATGAACATCCAAAAACTTAGAAGTATGTTTCTGAATTGCATGAAGAACAGGAAAACCAAATGATATATTCGGAACAAAAACACCATCCATAATATCTATATGAATCCATTCAGCTTTTGAAGAATTTAACATCAAAGTTTCATTTTGCAGATTGGCAAAATCCGCTGCCAATATAGAAGGTGCAATAATCAGATTTTTCATTTTGCAAAGGTATGAAATTTATTTACTAAGGTTTATTTCTCCCACGAAACGAGTTAACTTTACCATATTAAATTAAGGCTATGGATATTCAGTCGCGCATGCAGGAATTGGTATTACGCATAAACCAATATAATGAATCCTACTATCAAAATAATGAGAGTTTAATTTCAGATCAGGCATTTGATGAACTAATGCATGAACTCCAACAATTAGAACTTCAAAATCCACTTTTTGCTTTACCAGATAGCCCAACTCAACGCGTTGGAGGAACAATCACTAAAGAATTCAAATCAGTCATACATCAGTTTCCTATGCTATCCTTAGGAAATACCTATAATGAGACAGATTTACGAGAGTTTGACGAACGAGTTAAAAAAGTTTTGGGTGATGAACCTTACGAATATATATGTGAATTGAAATTCGATGGGGTAGCATTATCATTTTGGTACGAAAATGGCCAATTAGTTAAAGGAGTAACACGCGGAGATGGCACGCGAGGAGATGATATCACTGCAAATGTTAAGACAATTCGTCGTATTCCACTTAATGTAAGTTTACACAAATTCCCATCAACCTTCGAAGTCCGTGGTGAGGGTTTTATGCCTTTAAGCTCCTTTGAGAGAATTAATGAAGAAAAAGTAGCAAAAGGAGATGCTCCACTAGCTAATCCTAGAAACGCAGCTTCTGGCACATTTAAAATGCAAGACTCTGCCGAAGTAGCTAGACGAAATATGGATTGCTTTATATATTCTTTTGTCGGAAATGAAATACCGTTTCAAACACATGAAGAGGGATTGAATTTAATGAGCCAACAAGGTTTTCCGGTATCGCCGACTTGGAGAAAATGTACTTCGGTTGATGAAATAATCACTTACATTCATGAATGGGACGAAAAACGAAATGATTTACCCTTAAATACAGATGGTATTGTCATAAAAATTAATGATTTAGGACAACAGGAGCGATTAGGATACACGGCCAAATCACCTCGCTGGGCCATTTCATTTAAATATCCATCAGAGATTGCTCAGACCAAAATAGAAAGCTTATCGTATCAAGTAGGACGTACTGGAAACATTACTCCCGTGGCAAATTTGTATCCAGTATATCTAGCCGGAACAGTCATTAAACGCGCGTCCGTTCATAATGCGAATGAAATTCAGCGTTTAGATTTGCATGAAGGAGATCACGTATTTATAGAAAAAGGTGGTGAAATAATACCTAAAATTATAGGGGTAGATTTGACGAAAAGAGGCACGGGGGCTATACCTTTTAACTTTCCAACGCACTGCCCAGAATGTCATGGCGAATTAATACGCTTACAAGGTGAGGCAAATCATTATTGTGTTAATGAAACAGCTTGTCCTCCTCAGATAAAAGGAAAAATTGAGCATTTTATTCAACGCAAAGCTTTAAATATTGAAAATATAGGAGTTGAAACGATTGATTTATTATTCGAAAAAAGAATTATAAAACACGTGGCAGATTTATATTCATTAAATGAATTAAGTTTTTTGGGCTTGGAAGGATTTCAAAAAAAATCTATCTCAAATATTTTAGAATCGATCGAAAAGTCGAAGCTTATTCCATTTAGACAAGTATTATTTGGATTAGGTATTCGACATGTGGGTGCCACAATTGCTGAAAAATTAGTTATTGCATTTCATAGTTTAGATAACCTAGCGGGCGCAAGTTATGACGAACTAATTGCTATACCCGAAATAGGCGATCGTATCGCGATTAGTATCTTAGATTATTTTAAAAATTCAATGAATCTAGCAATCATATCAAAATTACGTGAAGCAAAGATTCAATTAGCTGAAGATATCCATGAAATAGTCTTAGAAGGGGAGGCCTTAGTCGGAAAAAGTTTTGTAATTTCGGGGGTCTTTGAAAATTTTGAAAGAGAAGAATTAAAAGATAAAATAGTTGCAAATGGAGGGAAAGTAGTATCTAGTATTTCGTCAAAATTAGATTTTCTACTCGCAGGAAATAATATGGGACCTGCAAAACTCGAGAAAGCAAACCAACTGAATATAAAAATTTTAAGCGAAGAGGAGTTTTTAACGCTACTCTCATAATATATGCAAGTTAATAAACTACCAAAATTTCATGGAGTTGCACCAGCACTCGTAACCCCGATGTTGGCCGACCGTTCCATCGATTGGAACAGCTTGAAAAATCTGATAAACCACGTCAGTCAAGGGGGCGTAGATTACCTTGTTGTTCAGGGTACAACAGGTGAATCCGCAACAACAACAGCTGATGAAAAGAAAAAGATTGTTTCAACAATAAAAGGAAGCAATTCTAAGAATTTACCTATCGTATACGGTTTAGGCGGAAATAATACGGAAAACTTAATTAATCAAATTAAATCAACTGATTTCGAAGGTATAGATGCCATACTTTCTGTATGCCCTTATTATAACAAACCAAGTACACGTGGCGTTATCGCTCATTATCAAGCTATTGCCGATGTATGTCCAGTTCCTGTAATCATGTACAACATTCCGGGGAGAACAGGAATAAATATGTCAGCTGAAACAGTTTTAACATTAGCAGAACATAAAAATATCATTGGAATAAAAGAAGCTTCGTGTATCATTGAACAATGCATGGAAATAGCTTTTCATAAACCAAGCGACTTTCTTTTGATTTCAGGTGATGACGTGCAAGCTGTCCCAATAATTTCTATTGGTGGCGTTGGTGTAATGTCGGTCATAGCAAATGCATTCCCAAATCAATTCACTGCAATGATTCACGAAGCATTAGCAGGAAATTTTGCCAAAGCTGCCCTAGCATTAAAAGGATTTTTAACGATTGACCCTTACTTATATGAAGAAGGAAATCCGGTTGGTGTTAAGAAAATATTAGCCTTGCAAAACCTAATTACAGATCAGGTTCGAATGCCATTAGCTTCAGCATCTGATAAATTGGGAGGCAAATTAGCTCAAATTATAAAACAAGAAAACTTAATAAACTAATGTTCGTACACGTAGTAAATTTTTGGTTAAAAAAGGGATTATCTGAAGCAGATATACTGAAATTCGAAACTGGAGTAAGCACACTAGCTGAAGTTGACACAGTAGATGTATTTAGTGTAGGGAAACCTGCTGATACGGACCGACCAGTCATTGATCGTTCTTATGATTATTGCTTGGTAACGACGTTTGAAAATATTTCAGGTCATGATATTTACCAGACGCATCCAATCCATTTGAAATTTATTGAAGACTGTGCATCACTTTGGGATAAGGTTCTAATATATGATTCAGAATCCATCTAAGTGGGCTTTAGGCCTACTCGTATTTTCTATTTTATCGTGTTCCAAAAATATTAAACCAAATACGTATTACAGCCCCGACTTTAAAAACGGAGGTGTGGAGCGGCATGATGGTTTAGGTTTTGAAATACCCGTAAAATATGCAATTGACGTGTTTTATTTTAATGAAACACCAAAACAAGCGTTCGAATTAATCGAATCAATTTCATTTGCATCTGAGGTGCCATTAAACGCAGATCAAACGCAAAATGGAAAAATGCTTTATCGTGGAATGCACCAAAATAAGAAAAAGGAGCTTATGGAGATGATGGTCTCCAAAGCAGAAGAACTTGGGGCGTCAGCTTTAGTTGATGTAAAGTATTCAGTGTATAGCACAAAAGAAGCGAACGGTTACCAATTTACCGGTAAAGCGGTTCGTTACGTTGTGAAGTAATCCGTAAGACTTCAAAATTAGAAATCAAAACTTGACCTCGAACATCCAAGAATTTAACTTGGATGCTTTTTATTTTTCGCTCTTTAAATGGCAAAATACGTTTATTCCCTATCGTCTTGCCTTTTACTTCTTCAACTAATCCTTTATCATCCGTTAGTAACACTGAAAACTGTTTTACCCGTTGGCCTAACGAAATAGGTTCCTGCAATAAAATCGCATTCAGTTTAACAACATTTTGGGGAATAAAAGTTATTGTTGGCATGGCATCTTTAATATCAGCCGCCCAAAATGAACGTTTATTTACATCCCACACAAACGAAATCGGATGCCCATTCACGCGAGAAGAAGACTTAATTTCATCTATAGGTTTAATCAGATTAATCAAACTTTGATCTCGTAACTGTTTAAATCCCATCATGGATGCTGAGTCATTCGGGTGAATTAGTCCGCGTGTGTCCACGGGAATATTTAGTAGTAAATTGGCATTTCGGCCAACGGAAGCTATATAAATCTTCATTAATGAATCAGGACTTTTGACCTTACCATCTTGTTCAGGATGATAGTACCAGCCCGGACGAATGCTTACATCAACCTCAGGAGCTACCCAATATTTTCCATTTTCTTGTCCCTGCCGATAATCATCAAATTTAGGATAACCAGGATAAATTTCATGCCGATT
>NZ_CBAUBA010000052.1:0-11498 GCF_964796385.1 Aquirufa sp.
TTTTCTGATGGTTCATTTTGTTATATCCCTATAGGCGTTCGCTGTCCAATGGAGCTTTCTACTTATTTCCGTATAAATGCTGCTGGTACGGGACAATTTGAGCGGACGCTTATTGTGGCCGATGAAGATTCATATGTAAGTTATTTAGAAGGTTGCACCGCACCACAGCGTGATGAAAATCAATTGCATGCTGCCGTTGTAGAAATTTTTGTTCACAAAGGGGCTGATGTCAAATACTCCACTGTTCAAAACTGGTATCCTGGAGATAAAGAAGGTAAAGGCGGTATTTATAATTTCGTTACGAAGAGAGGAATCTGTGATGGTTCTCATTCTAAATTATCTTGGACTCAAGTTGAAACTGGTTCAGCAGTAACTTGGAAGTATCCATCTGTAATCCTTAAAGGAGACTATTCAATAGGAGAGTTTTATTCTGTAGCGGTTACTAATAATTACCAACAGGCCGATACCGGCACTAAAATGATTCACCTTGGTAAGCATAGTAAATCAAGAATAGTATCAAAAGGTATTTCTGCAGGTTTTTCACAAAACTCTTATCGTGGATTAGTTCAAGTTTCACGTAAAGCAGATCATGCTAAAAACTTCTCTCAATGTGATTCTTTATTATTAGGAGATAAGTGTGGGGCGCATACTTTTCCATATTTAGAAGTTAAAAATAACTCAGCTTCTGTGGAACACGAAGCGACTACATCAAAAATAGGAGAGGATCAAATTTTTTACTGCAATCAGCGTGGTTTATCTTCTGAAACAGCTGTCGCACTAATCGTTAATGGTTATGCGAAAGAAGTTCTTAACCAATTGCCGATGGAGTTTGCAGTCGAAGCTCAAAAATTATTAGCTGTTTCGTTAGAGGGTTCAGTTGGGTAGTTTTATACCTCCACTGTGCAATGCTAGTATTTTTGATCCTCTAGGGAAATGTTTTTTTTGGATTAAATCATAAAGACCATAAAACATTTTTCCGGTATAAATGGGTTCTATTTTAACCTGATGATCATTTTCAAAAGTTGCGCAAAAATTATTAATAATATCAGTTTTCTTAGCATATTTACCCATAATGTAGTCTTCTAACCATATATTACCTGTTATATTAAATTCGTTCTCGTGTCTTTGTATTTCGGCAAGGTTATTTAAGGTTAATATTCCATAAATTGGCTTATTCCAAAATTTTCTTATTCCCAAGGCTGTAGTTCCGGTTCCGACTGCAGTTATTATATGAGTTGGATCGAAAGGTGTGACTTCATTTACCAATTGGCTTATTCCATTAATGCCTAATTCTCCATATCCTCCTTCGGGAATAACTAATACCTTTTCATTTACTGGCCAAACTTTTAACTTGTATTGTTTTCGATTAATGAAATACAATCTCATTCCCCATTCATGCATTTGGGTTAAATATGGATTGCTAGTATATGTTAATTCATCGCCGCGAACAATTCCGATTGTTTGTATATTTAATTGATTGCCAACGAAGGCTAAAGCATATAAATGATTAGAATATGCCCCGCCAAAACTTAAAAGTGGTAATTCAGGGTTTTCTTTCGCTATGCCAATATATTCGCTTAATTTGCGCCATTTATTGCCTGATATTATTGGATGAATTAAATCGTCACGTTTAACATATACCTTGATTTCAGCTTCTTTAAATATGGAATGATTCAACTCCTGAATAGGAGACGGTAATTTTAATATTGTTTTTTCAAATAAATGTATGTCCATAGACCAAGAAATAGATCAATTAGAATCAGAAGATGATTTATTTGAGCATTATAATTTTGTTGTTGACAAAGGTCAGCAATTAATGAGAATTGATTTGTATTTGTTATTAAAAATATCAAATACGAGTAGGTCACGCATACAAACAGGCATTTTAGCGGGATCTGTACGCGTGAACGGAAATTTAATAAAGTCTAATTATAAGGTTAAACCTTTAGATATTATTTCTGTTTCATTCGCTCAACCGCCTCGCGATACAGATGTTTTAGCTGAGGATATTGCTTTAAATATAATTTATGAAGATACTGATATCCTTTTAGTAAATAAATCACCAGGTATGGTTGTTCATCCTGCGCATGGAAATTGGAATGGAACGCTTGTTAATGGTTTATTATATCATTGCCAGCAATTACCGGGTTCAACCAATATTAGGCCAGGATTAGTGCATAGAATTGATAAAGATACGTCTGGCCTTTTAGTAGTCGCTAAGTCAGAGTTTGCTTTAACATATTTAGCCAAGCAATTTTTTGATCATACTATAGAAAGAACCTATTTTGCTATACTTTGGGGAGTTCCTAAAGAATTAAAAGGAACGCTTCGCGGAAATATTACCAGAAGTCCGAAAGACAGAAAGATTATGACTATTCTTCCCGAAAGTAATGAAGTTGGTAAACTAGCTATTACGCACTACGAAGTAATTGAAACTTTTGGATTTTGTTCTTTAGTTAAATTTAATCTTGAAACTGGTAGAACCCATCAAATAAGAGCACATGCTCAATCCATGGGCCATCCCTTAATTTCAGATGCTTCCTATGGCGGAGATAAAATTCGTTTTATGAGTACAATGTCTAATTTTAAACAGTTTGTTGACAATATGTTTAAAATTTGTCCAAGACAAGCATTGCATGCATATTCGTTAGGATTCGAACATCCAACTTCACATGAATGGCTTCAATTTACAAGTCCATATCCTGAAGATTTTAATCTATTGTTGGAAAAATTACGTAACCTTATAAAAATATGATTACGATTAGAAAAGCAATCAAATCTGATATTCCAGACATTATTTGTCTAGTTAAAGAATTGGCTTTATTTGAAAAATCAGCTAATGAGGTCACTGTTACAGAAGAAGACTATTTGATAAATGGATTTATGGACAATCCACTATATGGATGCAATTTAGCTTTTTATGATGGCAAATTGGCAGCATTTAGTTTATGGTATTTTCGGTTTTCTACATGGAAAGGCAAACGTTTATACCTTGAGGATTTGTATGTAAAAGAGGATTATCGTGGTTTTGGTATTGGAAAAATATTACTTAATACTGCCATTGATGAAGCTCGACTTTGTAATTGTTCTGGACTTATGTGGCAGGTACTTGATTGGAATACTTCAGCTATAGAATTTTATAAAAAATTCAATGCCAACTTAGATGGCGAGTGGATTAATGTTAACTTAAATATTAAATAGATTTTCTATCTATAAAGTAGTAATTATTCGAAAATCTTCCTTTTTCTTTGGTACGTATCATTTCGGCTGCTCGCTTACCCATTAAGGAAAAGTCATTTGAAATTACTGATATTCCTTCTGAAATTATTTCTTTCAATGGAGTATCATCATACGATAAGACGCCAATTTCTTGACCAAATTTCCAATGGTTTTTAGTACACCAATTAATCATTTTAATTAAATCAAATTCCCTAAATACGATGTAAGCATGGTTTTTTGATAGGTCATATTCCTCTTCCAAATCCGATATTATATCATGAGTAATTGAATATTTTTCGCAAAAAGATGTAAACCCCTTAATGATTCCTTGAGGTGTGTATTGAAAACTCTTACTGCTCAATACTAAGTTCAGACTTTGATATTTTTTTATTTTATCTAAGCATTCAGTTAGACCAGAATATATATTTTTTTCAAAATTTTGGTATAAAATAGAATAATCTTGTCCGAATTCCTTAACATCAATATCGAGTACTAAAAGTTTTTCTTTTGGAATTTTTTCTAAAATTTTTGCTACACTTTTATTAAAATGTGGTAGAACAATGTAATGATTGAATTTACCAAGATTGTCATTAATCAACGTTTCAAAAATCTTAATGTCATGGTAATGAAAGAATAGCGCGTGTGATACTTCTTGGCCAAGATTGTCAAGTATGCTATCTAATAGAATCTCTTTGTATGGTGTCATTGAGTCCATTAATATAAATACATGCATCGAACTTCTAGTGTCAGTACTTGCAACATAAAAACCCTTTCCATGGTGCGAGGTAATCAAGCCGCGTTCTCTCAATTCATCATATGCCTTAGTTACTGTCATTCTAGCCATCCCAAATTCATTTGCAACTGAATTAATTGACGGTAACTGTTTGCCTCTTCCTAACTCATTTTGATCAATAGCGTTAACAATACCATCAATTAGTTGTTGATATTTAGGTTTATTACTATTCGGATCAAATTGAATCATAGCTTAAAACTTTTAATGAATTATAATTTGTTTTTCTAATTCCTCTAATGTTGATCCTTTCGTTTCTGGCATTAAAAATTTAACATAGGCCAATTGCCCTATCATCATTAAGGCAAAAAAGAAGAATATAGAGGTTTCACCAATCAAAGTAGTAAATATGGGAAAGAAGTTTGTAATTAAAGCAGCTAAAATCCAATGTGTTAAAGAGCCCCAAGCCATACCCGTTGCTCGTACTGAATTTGGAAAAATTTCTGATATAAATACCCAAATTACAGATCCTTGGCCAATAGCATGTGCCGCAATGAAAGAGAAGATATATAATGGGACAAAATTAAATGACTCACTGTAAAATGAATAAGCAATTAACGATAACGAAACTATATAACCAATAGAGCCAATATACATTAGTATTTTTCTCCCGACACGATCAATTAAATACCACCCTAGTAGTGTAAATATTAAATTGGCCACTCCAATACCAGCAGATTGTAATAAGGCACTTGATTCATCCAAATGTGCTTTTTCAAATATCCGAGGCGCATAATATAAAACAGCATTAATTCCTGATAATTGATTAAAAAAGGAAAATAAGAATGCTAGAAGTAATGGTTTAAAATACCTCTTATTGAATATAGTTTCTTTATTATTTGAATTGGATTTAGATAATAAAACTCGTTTGATAGTTTCGTCAGCGTCCGAATCAACTAAAGATAATATTTTTTTTGCACCCACTAAATCATTTCTTTTAAGAAGTAAGAAGGTTGGACTTTCAGGGGTAAAAAGAATAAGGATAGAAAATAATAGGCTAGGTAAACCGACAATTGCCAACATAAATCTCCAGTCATTTTCACCTAACCCGTTAATTAAATAGTTTGAGACGTAAGCAATTAAAATACCAAGTACAATATTTAGTTGAAATGAAATAACTAGCTTTCCACGATGTTTTGCTGGAGCTATTTCAGAAATGTAAATAGGTGCCACAACGGAGGATGCGCCGATTCCCAATCCACCTAAAAATCTAAAGATCATAAAGCTATATACATCATTTGCCAGAGCTGCACCTATTGATGATATTAAAAAGCTTAATCCAATCCAAAATAAAGTCGTTTTTCTTCCATAAATATCGGCTGGAATTCCACCAAAGGCAGCGCCAATTACCGTGCCATAAAGTGCAGTGGCCATAGCAAAACCATGTGTCCAATCATCTAAATGCCATAGTTCTTTTATTGTTTTTTCAACTCCGGAAATAACAGTCATATCCATGCCAAAAAGCATACCACCTAAGCCAACTGTTATAGACCAAAAGAGTACATATTTATTCATCATGTTATATTATTTTAGGAAGGTATACTTCAAAATTTTTAATTTATATATTATTGTCATGTACTTTCGATGTGTAGAATAATAGGTGCTCAGGAGAAATATACTGTCTAAATTCTTGAACAATCTGATTTGATTCAGTAGACGAGATTTCGTCTTTATAGACCTTAGGTGTCTTTCCTGTGAATTTCTTAAATTCATTTGTAAAATGTGCTGAATCATAAAATCCAAGCATATCGGCTAATTCATGACTTTTGATCTCTTTTTTTTGTGAAAATTGTGCTAAAGATTGATTTATTCGCCTAATTTGAACATACTCTTTTGGAGTAATTCCAGAGATATCAATAAATAGTCTCATTAGTGCTTTATACCCTGATTCACTTAAATTTCCAAATTCTATCCCTGAATTAACATATGTATTTAGCCGCTCTAATTTTATCTTACGCTTAGGATTTAGAAGCGGCAATAGGAATTCTTGAAAGATGGTACATCTTTTTTCAAATTGATCAGTTTCTAATATTTTTTTAATTAAATCGGATTCAATTTTAATTAAACTAGATATTGGCACTGTAGTATTTAAAAAATCTTTAAAAGTCGTATCCACAAAAGGATACAATCCTCCAATTTTAAACTTTATTCCGAATATATGATTTCCTATTTGATGTTTGTAATAACTTGGAATGGTGTGCAAAGCCTCAATAACGTGAGTATCAATTTTCTCAAAAACAGATGGATTTTTTTGTGCTCTTAGGTAAGGTAAACCTAATGTAAATGTAATGTTTAACTGATCTTCTGGAAATATTGTTTCAATTTCGTACGGAATATCAGATTGATCAATTACAGATTTTTCCCATAGATGATCAATGTAAGGTTCTAGTTCAAAAATGGGTTTTTGATAGTGAATTACCATATTAATTTTCTGAATCTGGAAGGAAAATAGTTGCAATTAAGCTACTTAGTAAGCCAAGTACGATTAAGAGTATTAATGAATATTTCAAACTCGAAATATCCGCCAAATAACCAATTATAACCGGTCCAATTAAAAATCCAATATAGGCAATAGTTGAGACGCCCGCAATGGCAATGGATGGTTTGATTTTAGTTTGCATACCTGCTTGTGAATAAATAATAGGTACAATTGTTGATACACCTATTCCAACTAAAAAACATCCGCAAATTTTAATTAAAATATCATAACTGACTAAAGTAATACTCATCCCTACGGCAATTAGAATTCCGTTGATTATTAATACATTTTTTACTTTATATTTATTTGATAAAAAATCTCCTAATAACCTTCCTAAAACCATAGCTGCCGCAAAGGTTGTGAAGCCAATTGTTTGAGGAATTATATTTGAAGATATAATTTCTTCAAAATAGAGTGTTATCCAATCTGCCATGGCACCTTCGCACAACATGCCACAAAAAGCAATTAATGCCAATGTGATTAAATATGAATCTAAATTATAAATAGAGGCATCTAACTCTTCATTTGAATATTTAATTGACTTTTCATCTGGTAATAAAGCGTAATAAAAGGAAGGTATTAGTATTAAATTTAGCATTGCAATTCCCCAAAAATGAATTTTGTATCCAAAGTTCATTGTAATCATTAGGCTACCTAGCAAAGCTCCAAGCATAAGACCAATTGAAAAAATAGCATGAAATGATGACATGAAAATTTTTGAAAGTTTATTTTCTAGTGTAATTACTTGTGTATTCATGGCTATGTTTAATATATCACCTGACATGCCAAATAAAAATAAAACACCAAACAATTGAAATGCAGTAGAACTATAGCCAATTAATGGGACGATACATATGTACATACAAACTGCAATCAAGCATATTATTTTCGAATTGTATTTAGCTATTAACCATCCTGCTAATGGTAGTGATACTAATGAGCCAATTGGCAGTCCCATAAGTACAGTTCCTAGTTCAGCTTCTGTTAAATTTAGGAGCTTTTTGAAATCAGGAATTCTTGTTGCCCACGTTGCAAAATTTATACCGCACAAAAAAAATAAAATACCTATTCCAAATCTCGTTTTGAACATAATTGAACTATAATAATTTGCTTTTCACATCCAACCATGAATTAACTCGTTCATACGAATTAATATGTAAATTATGTGGAGCTGAAAATAGGAGAGGTGTGCCAGTGAATGTTACTAAATTTCTTTCATGGTCGTCGATTAGGTAATCAGCTTGAATCATATGTTTATGTCCACAAAATACAATATTATGCCATGTAATAAATGGAAAATGCTTCTTCATCCATTCTAACTTTTCACTTAATGAATTAGGAAATTCAGTTGCTGCAGATACAACGAAGATTTCATAAGATTTAGTTAAGTCTTTAATTACTTCAATAGCACCCTCTTTAACAGGTAAATCGGTAAAAAATCCAGGTTGCCATAAAAATGAATTATTTTCTAAATACACCTCATAAAACGTTTGTTTTAGCTTTATGTCATTTGACATTAACGCTTCATATGTATATGTACTATTGGTTATGTTGTTGATTGTTTGAATGATTTTTATGGTTGTATCGGCCATAACGTCATCCATATCTATTGCTATTCGTTTCATTAGTAAATTATAAATAAAAAAAACTCCTCAAATATGAGGAGTTTTTTTATTAAAATATGAATAATAATTACATCATTCCACCCATTCCGCCACCAGGTGCGTGACTATGTGGCGCTTCTGCAGCAGGTTTATCAGCAATTACGCACTCAGTTGTTAATAGCAACCCGGCAATAGAAGCAGCATTTTCTAATGCCAAACGAGTTACTTTAGTTGGATCAATAATTCCAGCAGCGATCATATTTTCATATTTATCTTCACGTGCATTATATCCAAAATCATCTTTACCCGCTTTAACAGCATTAATTACTACTGATCCTTCACCACCAGCATTAGCGACAATAGTACGTAATGGAGACTCCACAGCTTGACGAATAATATTTATCCCAGTTGTTTGATCCTCATTTTCACCTTTTAGGCCATCTAATGATTTAATAGCGCGAATGAATGCAACACCACCACCAGCTACAATACCTTCCTCAACAGCCGCACGAGTAGCGTGTAATGCATCATCTACACGATCTTTCTTTTCCTTCATTTCAACTTCTGTAGCAGCACCAATATATAAAATGGCAACACCACCAGATAGTTTAGCTAAACGCTCTTGTAATTTTTCACGATCGTAATCAGATGTTGTATTTTCTATTTGAGCCTTTATTTGATTTACACGATTTGTAATATCTTCTGAAGATCCAACACCATTTACAATAGTTGTATTGTCTTTGTCTATGATGATTTTTTCAGCTTGGCCTAGGTATTCAATTGTTGCATTTTCCAACTTAAATCCTCTCTCTTCTGCAATGACAGTACCACCCGTTAGTATGGCTATATCTTCTAACATTGCCTTTCTGCGATCACCAAAACCCGGAGCCTTAACAGCTGCAACTTTTAGAGCACCACGAATTTTATTAACTACTAAAGTAGCCAATGCTTCTCCATCGACATCTTCAGATATAATTAACAATGGACGACCTGTTTGAGCTACAACTTCTAAGACAGGCAGTAATTCCTTCATAGATGATACCTTTTTCTCTGATATAAGTATAAAAGGTTTCTCTAATTCTACTTCCATTTTCTCAGTATTCGTTACGAAATACGGTGAAAGATAACCGCGATCAAATTGCATACCCTCAACAGTTTTTACTTCAGTCTCTGTTCCGCGTGCTTCTTCTACTGTAATTACACCTTCACGACCTACTTTCTCCATTGCATTTGAAATCATTGTACCGATTTCGAAATCATTGTTTGCTGAAATTGTAGCAACCTGTGCTATTTCATTAGAAGTTGTAATTGGTCTTGATTGAGCTTTCAAGTTTTTAACGATAGCTTCTACAGCCTTTTCGATTCCTTTCTTAAGATCCATTGGATTCGCTCCAGCTGCTACGTTTTTTGAACCAATTGTGTAGATAGCCTGTGTTAAAACAGTTGCTGTTGTAGTTCCATCCCCAGCTTGATCAGCTGTTTTTGATGCAACTTCTTTAACCAATTGAGCACCCATATTTTCAACGGGATCTTCTAATTCTATTTCTTTTGCAACTGAAACACCATCCTTTGTAATAGATGGAGAACCAAATTTTTTATCAATAATTACATTTCTACCTTTAGGTCCTAATGTAACTTTAACTGCGTTTGCAAGGGTATCAACCCCTCTCTTCATTTTTTCACGCGCTTCACTGTCGAAATATAATTCCTTTGCCATAGTATGTATAAGTGATTTTTCGGTTTAACTAAATTATAAAACTGCAAAAATGTCAGACTCTCGCATGATTAAATAATCCTTTCCTTCAATTGTAATCTCAGTACCAGAATATTTGCCATACAAGACTTCATCTCCAACTTTAACAGTTATAGGTTCATCTTTTTTCCCATTTCCAATAGCTACAATAATACCTTTTTGAGGTTTTTCTTTTGCTGTATCTGGAATGATAATTCCAAATGCTGTTTTTTCTTCAGCTGCAGCAGGCTCAACGATAACCCGATCTGCTAAGGGCTTAATAGTTAATTTTGACATGTTTGTATAAATTAAAAGATTAATAACTTTTGTAAAACACATTTATAAATAAAATGCGTGACATCATATACAATATGCATGCCACGCAAGAATGACTGAAATAATGTCAGTATACTTATTTTGATGCCGGTGCTGGAGCGCTAATTGGCGCAGGAGCAGAAGGTAAAGTTTTACCAGCCGCTTTCTCTACATTTATAGATTGTATGCCTTCCGAATCTCCTGATGTTAATGTAAAATTTGTTACAAGAACCAATAAAAGAATTGCGATTGAAAAACCCCAAGTTAGCTTCTCAACTAAATCTCCAGTTTTCTGTACGCCAAACATCTGAGTTGCTCCTGAGGATGAGAATTCTCCACTTATACCACCACCTTTTGGATTCTGAACTAGAATTAATACGATAAGTAAGGCCGAAAAAAGAATAATCAGTGAAATTAATAAGGTGAACATAATCAATCTTGATTTAATAATATGGTTAATTCCGAAATACGAGATGCAAAGTAAAGCCTTTTTTCAGGTTTAGACAACATTAATTTTGTGTAAATGTCAATTGCAAGGGAAATTTTCCCTTGTTTTACCAATATGATTGCAAATGTTTCTGATACTGGAGGAGAATATGGAGTTTCTGATAAGTCGGCTATGTCTGAATTATCAGTACTATTTTTTTTATTTCTTGATAAAGTGGGTTGATTAGTTAAAAATTGATCAACAATTTCATTTTGATTTTCAAATGAGACTTTTTTTTTCGCATGATTTTCTGTAAAGGCTAAAGGGGCATCTACAATTGATTGATGGTAGTGCAATCTAAATGGAGATTGTAGGGCAATTTTGCGTTGTGTGATTGAATCAAGCTGTAAATTCCAATTAAGTAGAAAAAAATAAGGGTATTTTTTTACATAATCCGAGATTATATTTTGACTTTCTATGTTTTTTCGATTGTACTTGTATAATAATAAATAAAGTTCTTGTGTCTTATTTGTTTCCATATTACCAATCTCCAGCTATTTTGTTGAATAAATCTAATATAATTTGGTCTATTAACTTTGGAATTAATGTTTTCTCAACTTGACTTAAAGTTTGATTTTGAGGAAAGTCTTGATAAAATGAAAATTCTTGATCAAAATTTTTAGTTTCATCTAATCGATTAGTTAACTGAAATTGAACTCTTAATGTTAATCGGTTCAAACCTGCTTTATCATCAGAGGTAGGCGCTTGCGGAGTTAAGTCGTATCCTACTATGGTTCCTTCAATTTGTAAATCTGGATTTTGACCAGTGATTTTTAAGGTACTGTTTCGTTGAAAATATTCTTTTACCTTCTCATTTATAGATAGACTTAAATTACTTGGACCACCAGCAGTCTCCATTCTTATATTCGATA
>NZ_CBAUBA010000053.1:0-11198 GCF_964796385.1 Aquirufa sp.
TTAAATTCAATCAATTCTCCCAATTTATTTTGGGAAAGAATCGCTAATTTCGTTTCTATTTTAGTGCAACGATTCATGTCTATCTCCCCTAGCCTTTTAGCTTTTTTATCGGAATTGAAACAGCATAATTCACGCGAGTGGTTTGCGGAGCATAAAGCTAGCTATGAATCAGAAAAGGCCTTATTTGATGGATTGATTGAACAATTGATTCAGGAATTTTCCGCCTTTGAAAATATGGATGGTGTACTGAAGAAGCACTGTTCCTATCGCCTATACCGCGATGTTCGCTTTTCAAAGAATAAAGATCCGTATAAAACTTGGTTTTCGGCGAGTTTCTCTGAAGGTGGTCGTAAGTCTGGTTACATGGATTATTATTTGCACATCGAGCCCGGTGGTAAATCATTTTTAGGTGGAGGAATGTATAATCCCACACCTGAGCAGCTGGCTGCTTACCGCCAAGAAGTAGATTATAATGGAGCAACACTTCGAGGCATTGTTGAATCTGCCTCATTTGTTAAGCTTTTTGGTCAAGCTGAAGGTGATTTGTTAAAAAAAATTCCTAAAGGTTTTGATCCAGATACCGCTGATGAGGTTTATTTGCGACGTAAGCAATTGTTTTATTGGCATCATTTTTCTGACAAAGATATTGTCTCACCAGATTTCACCTCGAAGTTAATGTTGGCCGCCTTACAACTAAAACCATTTTTAGATTTCTTGAATGCCACATTTTTTGATAAAGAACCCTTTTTAAAAGCTTAATATTTTATGCAGTTTTCGCATTTACACAATCATTCCCAATTTTCATTGCTAGATGGCGCATCAAAGATTTCTTCGATGTTTAAAAAAGCAAAGGAAGACAATATGCCAGCCGTTGCGATTACAGACCATGGAAATATGTTTGGGGTGTTTCAGTTTGTGGCGGAAGCTGGGAAACAAGGTGTTAAGCCGATTGTGGGTTGCGAATTTTATCTGGTAAAAGATCGCCATAAACAGGCATTTACGAAGATTGACAAGGATAGGCGCTATCATCAATTATTTCTGGCTAAGAATCCGGAGGGATATCAAAACCTAGTCAAATTATGTTCGCTTGGATTCATGGAAGGTATGTATTCCAAGTATCCTCGTATTGATAAGGAGCTCGTATTAAAATACCATAAGGGTTTAATTGCGACAACTTGTTGTTTGGGCGCATCTGTTCCGCAAGCGATTTTACGTGATGGCGAAGAAGCAGCAGAAAAGGAATTTAAGTGGTGGCTGGATCTATTTGGTGAAGATTATTATATCGAAGTTCAAAATCATTATATACCTGAACAACAGACTGTTAACGAGGTTTTGTTAAAGTTTGCTAAGAAGTATAATGTCAAAGTTATTGCATCAAATGATTCCCATTATTTGGATCAAAAAGATTCCAATGCTCATGATATTCTTTTATGTATCAATACGGGAGAAAAGCAAGCCACCCCAACTTACAAAGACATTGAAGGTGATTTTGATATGAAGGGAAAGCGTTTCGCTTTTTACAATGATCAGTTTTATTTCAAGACAACAGAAGAAATGACCCAGTTGTGGTCGCATGTCCCTGAGGCCATTGATAACACCAATGAGATTGTTGGCAAAGTCGAAACGTTGAAGTTGACAAAGGATGTGATGTTGCCCAACTTCCAGATTCCGACCGAATTCCTTAATCAAGATGATTATTTGGAGCATCTAACCATGGAGGGTTCGAAAAAGAGGTATGTCGACATAGACCAGGTCGTTGAGGAGCGAATTCGGTTCGAGTTATATACGATTAAGACCATGGGTTTTGCTGGTTATTTCTTGATTGTTGCCGATTTTATTCAAGCTGGGCGTGATTTAGGGGTCTATGTGGGTCCTGGGCGTGGTTCGGCGGCAGGGTCAGTTGTTGCCTATTGTTTGGGAATTACCAACATAGATCCGATTAAATATAATCTGCTTTTTGAGCGTTTTTTAAATCCGGATCGTAAGTCATTACCCGATATTGATACGGACTTTGATGATGAGGGCCGCCAAAAAGTGATTGATTATGTCGTAGATAAATACGGTAAAAATCAGGTGGCTCATATTGCTACGTATGGTACGATGGCAGCCAAGATGTCGATAAAAGATGTAGCTAGGGTGTTGGATCTTCCTCTATCTGAGTCAAATGCTTTGGCTAAATTAGTCCCAGAAAAGCCCAAAATTACCTTAGAACGTATATTTAATGCACCTTTAAATGGGGACAAGAGTTTGGCTGACAAAGAGGGCTTGAATTCTGATGAGATTGAACAGGTTAAACAACTACGTAAAATTAAAGAGGCAGGCGGATTACCTGCGAAAGTAATTGAAAATGCATTGGTACTGGAGGGGTCCGTGCGTGGAACGGGTATACATGCTGCTGGGATTATCATTGCTCCTTCTGATTTGACGGATATTTTGCCCGTTGCATCATCCAAAGATGTCAGTTTATTGATAACGCAATATGATGGTTCAGTTATTGAAAATGCAGGCGTAATTAAAATGGACTTTTTGGGTTTAAAAACCCTATCCATTTTGAAAGAGGCAGTTCGATTGATTAAGCAGAATCATGGGGAAACCATTGTTTTGGATGATTTACCTTTGGATGATCGATTGACGTATGAATTGTACCAACGAGCGGAAACAAATGGGACTTTCCAATTTGAATCGCCTGGTATGCAGAAACACTTAAGGGATTTAAAGCCCGATCAGTTTTCTGATTTGATTGCGATGAATGCCTTGTTCCGTCCAGGACCTATGGTGTACATTCCAAATTACATTGCACGTAAACATGGTCGAGAAAAGATTGAATACGATGTTCCTGAAATGGAAGAGTATTTAAAGGACACGTATGGTATTACTGTTTATCAAGAGCAAGTAATGTTATTATCGCAGAAATTGGCCAATTTCTCCAAAGGCGATGCCGATGTGCTTCGTAAGGCCATGGGGAAAAAGGACAAGGCGACGATTGACAAAATGAAGGGTAAATTCATGGAAGGTGGTCAAGCGAATAATCATCCTGCGGATAAGTTGGAAAAGATTTGGACCGACTGGGAAGCATTTGCTCAATATGCATTTAATAAATCTCATTCAACATGTTACGGTTTAGTTGCTTATCAAACGGGTTATTTAAAAGCTAATTATCCGTCTGAATATATGTCTGCGGTTCTTTCAAATTCTTTAGGGAATATTGAAAAGATTACGTTTTTCATGGATGAGTGTAAGCGGATGGGCTTGACTTTACTAGTTCCTGATGTGAATGAGTCATCTCGCTCATTTGCGGTAAATAAAAAAGGTCAAATTCGTTTTGGTCTAGGTGCGATTAAGGGCGTTGGCGAGGCTGCGGTCGATGCGATTGTGGAAGAGCGTAATTTACGTGGCGAGTATAAAGATATTTTCGATTTTGTTTCACGGATTAACGTTCGTCAGGTTAATAAGAAAAGTTTAGAATCATTAGCGCTTGCAGGTGCCTTTGATTGTTTCCCTGAGGTGCTGCGCGCGCACTACTTTGCATTGGATAGCGAGAATACGACGTTTATTGAAAAGATTGTTCGTTATGCTTCACGTATGGCCGAGTTAAAAGCGGAAGCAACGCAGTCGCTATTTGGCGAACTTGGAGCAGGAACTGGTAATGACATTGTTAAACCTAAAATTCCCGTATCTGAGCCTTGGTCTGTGATGGAGCAACTTCGAAATGAAAAAGAGGTAGTTGGCGTTTATATTTCAGGTCACCCGTTGGATGAGTATCGTGTGGAGATTCAAAATTTTACGAATTCAAATACGACTTTATTGGATTCTCGTCCAAATGCGGTACAATCTATAGCTGGCATTGTTACGAAAGTAAACGTACGCACCTCTGCGAATGGAAATCAATTTATGATTTTCACGTTGGAAGATTATTCCGGGAATTATGAATTTGCGCTTTTTGGCAAGGATTACATTGAATTTGAGCGATTTATAGGTCAAGATCGGATGTTGTATATTCAAGGGTTGTACCAACAAAAAAATCGCTACATGGAGCAAATGGTATTTAAGATTCAATCCATCGAATTACTTTCTGAGGTTCTAGAAGAAAGAACGAAGGAATTGAAGCTTATGGTAGATTTACGCTATTTAAATCCTGCCTTAATGGATAATTTGTATGATGTACTCGAACGTAATAAAGGCACAAAAAAGTTAGTGGTGGAGGTTTTTGATGAAGCAGAGAAGCTACAGATGGATTTTCTATCACGTAAGATGCAAATTCGGATCGGTAAGCCTTTGATTGCTGAATTGACTGGCTTAGAAAATGTCACCTTCAAATTAATTTCATAAAATATTGAAAGGGAACTTAATCTTATACGTGAAATGTTTTAATTTTGAATTTTTAAAATAATCTAGAAAATGGGAAAATATGTAGAGGCAACAGATGCCAACTTTAGCGAATTAATTGGAACTTCAACCCCGGTGTTGGTTGATTTTTGGGCAGAGTGGTGTGGGCCATGTAAAATGATTGGACCTATTGTGGAGGAGTTAGCTGGTGAAGTGGAAGGTCAAGCAATTGTGGCGAAAATGAATGTAGATTCAAATTCTGCGATACCTGCGTCCTTAGGCATTCGTTCGATTCCAACATTAATGGTATTCAAAAATGGAGAAATGGTGGAGCGTTTAGTTGGTGGAAATATTCCAAAGTCTGTTTTGTCAGAAACTTTATTAAAGCACGCTTAATTAGCTTTTATAGACCTTATCCATGGCTTGTAACAATATGTTGCAAGCCATTTTTATTTCATCCTCTGTGATAACCAGAGGTGGAGCAATTCGAAGGGCATTATCACAGAATAGGAACCAATCTGTGATGAGTCCATTTTCTAAACATGTATCAATCACCGCCTTAACTGTTTGAAAATCTTTCATTTCAACGGCTATCATAAGTCCAGCACCTCTGACTTCTTGAATTAGTGGATGAATTAATAATTCCTTAAATAAGTTGGATTTTATGGCAACACGATCAAGTAAATTAGCTTCTTGAATGTATTTTATAGTAGCTAGAGAAGCGGCGCATGAAACTGGATGTCCGCCAAAAGTTGTAATATGACCTAGAACTGGCTCATAAGAAAGCGTTCGCATGATTGATTCATTGGCCATGAAAGCACCTATAGGCATTCCTCCTCCCATCCCTTTTGCCGTTAAAAGAATATCCGGTTGAATTTCCATGGCCTGATAGGCCCAAAAAGTTCCTGTCCGTCCGAAGCCAGTTTGAATTTCGTCAATAATAAGTAAGCATCCTGTTTGTGTACACTTTTCGCGCAACGCTTTGAAAAAAGATTTTGTGGCTTGCTTCACTCCTGCTTCACCGGCTACGATTTCAATAACTATGGCTGCGGTTTTTGCTGTTATATGAACTAAGTCATCCATATTTCCATGTCTGATGTGTTTGATATCAGGCAATAGTGGTCTAAAGCTATTTTTAAAGTTTTCGTCGCCCGCTAAGGATAAAGCTCCCTGCGTAGCACCGTGGTAGGCATTTAAACAGGAGATAAATTCGCTTCTTCGCGTATATCGCTTGGCTAATTTCATGGCTCCTTCAACAGCCTCCGTACCTGAGTTTGTGAAATATACCTGATTTAATTTTGGTGAATTTGTTGATTTAACTAAAGCCTCAGCTAATAATACTTGAGGACTTTGGATATATTCACCATATACCATTAGGTGCATGTATGCGTCAACTTGATTTTTAATGGCTTGAACAACTTCTGGATTTCGATGGCCAACATTTGATACGGCAATTCCCGAGATTAAATCAATATAGGACTTACCAGAGCTATCTTTTAAATAGATATGTTCGGCGGAAACAATTTCCAAGGCCAGTGGGGCATCCGAGGTATGAGCGGTATATTTTTGAAAAAGCTGTCGGTTAGTTAGTTCCATTTATCCCAAATTTACAGCCTTTTATCAAATTATCAGTTTCTGGTATGGTGTTTTGCCCGATTTTCCCTTGTATTGCATTATGAAAAAGCCACTAATTACATTATTATTTATATTGTTTACATCTTTTTGGGTTTTAGGCCAAACTTTATCCGGCGTCGTTAAAAACAAAAATGGCGAAATCTTGCCTTTTGCTACTATATGGGTTACAAATTTGAATAAGGGGACTTTGGCAAATGAAGATGCTAGATATGCTATTCAATTGCCTAAAGGAGAACACGAAGTTGTTTTTCGATTTCTTGGTCACACGCCTAAACCACATAAAGTCACGATTTCAGGAAATTTGGCGCTTGATGTCATTCTTTCCGAAGAAGCGGTAACGCTTCAGGAAGTCAATGTAGGAGGTTTAAAGGAGGATCCAGCCATTGGAATAATGCGTAGGATGATATCCATGGCCCCATTTCATTTAAAAGAAATTGATCGGTATTCGGCTAAAGGCTATGTCAAAGGAGCAGGTAAAATTACATCCATTTCAAAAGTAATGAATGCTTTAATAGGCAAACGGATGGAAAAGGAAGCCGGAATTAAAGTGGGTTCTACTTACGTATTAGAGGGAATTAATCAGATTACCTATACGCGTCCCAATAAGCTAGATGAAAAAGTACTTTCGAATCGCGATAATCTACCAGCCATAATTAAAAATTCGGGTGCCCCTAATTTACGAATTACGCAAACGAATTTTTATTTGCCTAAGGTTTGGGGCTCCTTGATCTCCCCTATTTCGCCTACTGCCTTTTCCTTTTACAATTTCGCTTATTTAGGTAGTTTTCAGTTGAATGGCCAAACAATTTCTAAGGTTCAAGTCAAACCTAAGTCTACATCGAATGATTTATTTGAAGGTACACTTTCAATTGTTGAAGATACGTGGAGTATCTATTCCTTCAGTTTAGCTTTCCGAAATTCACAGGGATATTATACGTTTCAGCAACAAAACGCTTTGTTTCAAGGAGTTTGGATGCCGGTTAATTATGACGTGAATATAAATTTTGATGCGATGGGATTTGGTGCCAATTTCCGATATATCACGCAGGTTAAAGAGTATTCAATTAAAGTTAATCCTGCTTTTGTCGTCAAGCCAACTATTATCGAGGAACGCTTACATAAGGATTGGGCTAAAGAAATTAATAAAGAAAAAATAGCGTCTCCTAAATTGTCTTTGGGGAAAGAATTGACACGTAAAAAGCTAAAGAAGGTACTTAAAGAAATAGATAAGGAAGAGAAGAAAGAGGTGAAGAGTGAAGTGTTTAGTTCCGATTATACGATTACTGTTGATTCATCAGCCTCGATAAAGAAAGAAGCGTATTGGGAAGCAGAACGGCAGGTTCCATTGACAGAAGCTGAGATTAAAGGATACAAGGAAGCCGATAGCTTATCCGTACAAGACGAGAAAAAACGCTTAAAGGATTCGGTTAACTTACTGCCTCGTTTCCGTTTTGGGGATATTGTCAATGCTAGAACCTACACGTATGGTCAGAAAGGATTAGGAGCTCGTTTGACATTGATTGGGATTCAGTCAGGATATAATGCGGTTGATGGATATCATTTAGGACGTGGTTTAGATTATCGGTATACGTATAAGTTGTCTGATTACTGGGAAACTGGGTTTGATATTCGCTATGCTTTTTCTAGAAAGGCATTGAATGGATCTGTACACTTCGTTCGTAATTGGGATGAGAATCGACAAAGGGTTAGTCTTTCTGGCGGTTCTACCATGGAGCAAATTAATTCAACGGAGCCCATTTCAGCTAATATTAATCGATACTATGCCTTATTCTTATCGCAGAATTTTTTGAGGCTATATCAGAAGGATTTTATTAGAGGTTCTTATACATTACAATTGAATGCAAAATGGAGATTCAGTGCGGATTTGGAATTTAGATCTCGAACTAGTTTAGTTAATCAGGAGGAGAATGGTTTATTCCTTAAGGAACGTCGTTTTGCTTCAAATGGATTGCCTTTTTTGACAAGTAAACAGGCTTATGCGTATGTTTTTATGCGTTATCAACCAATGGCTACTTGGAGACGATATAATGGGTCCCGGAGATTATCTAACGAGGTAGGACCTACCATTACTGGTGGTTACGAACAGGCATTAGGAGATTATCCGTTTACAAAAGTTTCTTTTCAAGTATCGCAGTCTATATCTTTAGCTAATTGGGGGAAATTTAACTACCGAATTACAGCTGCTCATTTTATTCATAAACCATCATTGATTTTAGATTACCAACATTTTAAAGGTAATGAGATTAACGTTTCTAGTGGTGAAACAAGTTTTTTAGCCCTACCTTATTATACACTATCAAACCCTGGAGGTTATTTTAAGGCTTTTTTATCGTGGCAGCCTAGAAAATTTATATTTACACAGAATGCTTTTCTTGCACTTTATGGCTTGAAAGAAAAAGTAGGTTATTCCTATCTTCAGACTACTGTTAATTCTCAAACGGTTAATTACCAAGAGCTTACTTATGGTCTAGCTGGTATTGGGAAAATTTTAGGTATTGATTTAGTCTATCCGATGGGTACTGTCGTCCCTGAAAAATTGAAAGTTCTTGTCAGATTGCCATTCTAATTGTTTATTTGCACCTTTTTGCCTAAATTGTGCTAAATTTTTTTGATATAATCTAAATTAAACTTTATGAATCAAATTGTTTACTTAGTTCCTGCTTTTGGTTTGGTGGGATTGCTTTACACAGCATGGAAATTTAGTTGGGTATCCAGACAAGATGCCGGAAATGAAAAAATGCAGGAATTAGCCGGTTACATAGCGGATGGAGCTATTGCATTTTTGAAAGCTGAATGGAAAATCTTAACATATTTTGCAATTCCAACGGCTATATTACTTGCTTGGTTAGGGACACAAGAAGGAACTCCTGAAAATCCTATTCATTCATCCCCTTTAATTGCGATTGCCTTTTTAATTGGGGCTATTTTTTCAGCTACTGCAGGTTATATTGGTATGATTGTAGCTACAAAAGCAAATGTACGTACTGCTGAGGCAGCGCGGACTTCACTTGCAAAAGCATTAAATGTTTCATTTACAGGAGGTTCTGTAATGGGAATGGGAGTAGCTGGTTTAGCTATTTTGGGTTTAGGTGGATTGTTCATCGCCTTTTACCAAATTTTTGCTGAAGGAAAAGCGCTTACTTCAATGGAAATGAAAACAGCAATCGAAGTATTAGCTGGATTCTCTCTAGGTGCAGAGTCAATTGCCTTGTTTGCGCGCGTGGGTGGTGGTATATATACGAAAGCTGCTGATGTTGGTGCTGATTTAGTTGGTAAAGTAGAAGCTGGTATTCCTGAAGATGATGTTCGTAATCCTGCTACTATTGCTGATAATGTTGGTGATAACGTTGGTGATGTAGCTGGAATGGGTGCCGATTTATTTGGTTCGTATGTAGCGACAATTTTGGCTACGATGGTATTAGGTCAAGAAATTGAGGTTTCTGACAACTATGGTGGCTTCTCCCCTGTCTTATTGCCTATGTTGATTGCTGGGGTGGGTTTGTTATCTTCCTTAGTTTCTACCTTTTTTGTACGTATTTCAAAGGAGACGGATTCAGTTCAAAATGCGTTGAATCTTGGAAATTATGCGTCTATCGCAATAACATTTGTCACTTCATATTTCCTAGTTACTACTATTTTGCCTGAAAGTTTAACCCTACGTGGTACGACATTTTCATCAATGGATGTTTTCTATGCGATTATTGTTGGCTTAGTAGTGGGTACATTGATGTCGATCATTACAGAGTATTACACGGCAATGGGTAAACGTCCAGTGGATTCAATAGTTCAGAAATCTGGAACGGGGCATGCAACCAACATTATTGGTGGTTTAGCTGTTGGAATGGAGTCTACGGTTTTACCTATTTTGGTATTAGCTGCAGGAATTATTGGTTCATATCATTTTGCAGGAATATATGGTGTTTCTATCGCAGCTGCAGGTATGATGGCTACTACTGCCATGCAATTAGCGATTGACGCATTTGGTCCAATTGCAGATAACGCTGGTGGTATTGCAGAGATGGCTCAATTACCATCTGAGGTACGTGATCGTACTGATAATTTAGATGCGGTAGGAAATACGACAGCGGCAACGGGTAAAGGCTTTGCGATTGCTTCAGCGGCTCTTACATCATTGGCTCTTTTTGCTGCGTTTGTTGGTATTTCTGGAATTACGCAAATAGATATTTACAAAGCTGATGTTTTGGCTGGATTATTTGTTGGTGGAATGATTCCATTTATCTTTTCTGCATTATGTATTTCGGCGGTTGGAAAAGCAGCCATGGAAATGGTTAATGAAGTTCGTCGTCAATTCCGTGAAATTCCAGGAATTATGGAATACAAGGCTAAGCCTGAATATGAAAAATGTGTTGCTATTTCAACAGAGGCTTCAATTCGTCAAATGATTTTGCCAGGTGCAATTGCGTTAACTGTACCAGTGCTTGTTGGCTTTTCCATGGGACCAGAAGTATTGGGAGGTTTATTAGCTGGAGTCACTGTTTCTGGTGTATTGATGGGAATTTTTCAGTCTAATGCAGGTGGTGCTTGGGATAACGCTAAAAAATCGTTTGAAAAAGGAGTATTGATTGATGGTGAGATATTTAAGAAAGGTTCTGAGCCACATAAAGCGGCAGTTACTGGTGACACAGTAGGTGATCCATTCAAAGATACCTCTGGCCCTTCTATGAATATATTAATTAAGTTGATGTCAATCGTTTCGTTAGTAATCGCCCCATACATTCACGTAGGGAAGTCGGCAGGACATGCTTCTCACCTAGAGAAGGCTCCTATCGTTAAGGTTATGGCTAAACGATAATCACAAAATACAATAACATTAAAAGGCCTCAATCAGAGGCCTTTTTTTATGGGTTATTCAAAAAAATAGCCTGGCAAAAGCCAGGCTATTTCGATCTATCATTCTCTCCTAAAAATTTAAGCGGTTAATTTACCTCTTAATGCTCTTGGGATTTCAATTGTTGCTACTGGGTTGGATAATGGATTTAAAATTTCACATCCTTCAACAACTAATTTGTTTACTTTAACTGTCTGGCCTAAGTCTAAACCTGAAATATCAGCTGTAACAAAATCTGGAATATTGGACACTAAACCGCGTAAAGAAACTTTACGTAATTTTTGGACCATTTTACCTCCTTTGATTACACCTGGGGAGTTACCAACAATCTTGATTGGTACTTCGATTTTGATTGGCTTTTTAGAAT
>NZ_CBAUBA010000054.1:0-9391 GCF_964796385.1 Aquirufa sp.
CCGAAAAGTGACAAATAGCAAAAAAAGCAAATAATAAAAGTAAATTTTTAGTCATATTTTTTTGTTTATAAACAAATTTAAGTCCGTTAAACAATCATATGATTACCGAAAAGTTAAATCGATGTTAATAAAGTGTAATCTACCAGCAGAAACTGATATTTACAGATGGTAAGCAGTTAGATTAAGTAAGGAATCAAAATAAATTAACCGATTGATAGTCACTAGTAATTTCTAGATTATCCAATTTGTTGTTATTTTCCAATACAAAACTTACCAAAGATATTCTTCAACAAGTCATCATTCGATATCTGCCCCGTAATCTCGCCTAAATCATGCAACGCATAGCGGAGATCCTGTGCGATTAAATCACCTGTTAATCCAGTTCGCAATCCACGAAGGACAGATTCCAAAGTTTCTTGTGTTTGCAAAAGATGTTGGTAATGACGTAGATTAGTCACTAGCGTGCCACCTGCACTTACTTGATCCAAGCCTACTACATCGAGTAAAGCCTTCTCTAAGTCGGCCAGGCCATCTTTATTTTTCGCCGAAAGGCAAATCAGTAAAGGTATTTCCCGTACGATTGTTTGTAATGTTTCCGCACTTACTTGATCCTTCTTATTTAAAATCTGTATCACAGGAATGGCTAAATCGCCCAAGGCTTCCACACCCGCTCGAATCGATAAAGCATCTTCCGTCGTCGCATCAGCCATATAAATGACCACTTGCGCTTTCTTCACCCATGCCTGCGTCCGCTCCACGCCCATCGCCTCAATCACATCTTCAGTCTCACGTAATCCCGCTGTATCAATCAAACGGAATTTAATTCCACCCAATACCCACGAATCTTCTAAGCTGTCCCGCGTCGTCCCTGCAATGTCCGAAACAATCGCACGCTCTTCGTTTAACAAAGCATTTAATAGGGTAGATTTCCCTGCATTTGGCTTACCAACAATCACCGTGGCAACGCCATTTTTAATGGCATTTCCGGCTCGAAAACTGGCTACTAAAGGACGAATGGCTACCAATAACTGATTCACCAAATCCTCTAAATCCTTCCGATCCGCAAATTCTACATCCTCCTCACCGAAATCCAATTCCAATTCAATCAAAGATGCAAAATGAATCAATTGCTCGCGTAAAGCTGCTAGTTCATTCGAAAATCCTCCACGTAATTGGTGCAATGCCACCGCTTGCGCCGCCGCTGAATCGGCCGCAATCACATCAGCAACCGCTTCCGCTTGCGCCAAATCAAAGGCTCCATGCATAAAAGCCCGTTGGGTAAATTCCCCAGCCCGCGCTAATCGCGCACCTTTCTCCACAAATAATTGAATAATACTCTCCTGAATAAACGGAGATCCATGACACGATATCTCCACCACATCCTCTTTGGTATAACTCTTTGGGGCAATGTATAAACTCACCACCACCTCGTCATATACCCGACCAGCATCCTCAATCCGACCATAATGAATCGTATGCGATGCTTGTTTCGTTAAGTCTTTAGGTTTAAACACAGCATTAACCAAAGGAATCGAATCTGGTCCAGATAAACGGATAACCCCAATCGCACCCACCCCTGCAGGTGTAGCCAATGCCACAATCGTGTCGTGAAATAACATTAAAGTAGGTTTTGAAGCTTCATAGCCACCGACATATCGCCTGAAATCTTTACTTTACCCGTCATCACGGCCATCATCGGATTTAATTCACCCTTCAGTAAAGCAGTAAAATTCTCTTCCGTGGACGCAATGGTGCAATCTGCATCCACATTTTCATTCGTTACTGTTCCGTCTGAATTTACGACGATAATACCTGAAGGAAATGCAAATTTAAATGATAAGCCCTGTCCACCTTTTTGAGCAGCCAAAGCATTAATACGATCATTGATTTCTTGAAATGTCATGTTGTATATAGTTTAAAACACAAAACTACTACTTAAATCTCCCGATGACAAATTACCTTGAAGTCGCAAAATTGACAACTCGCTAAATCTTTCGTTTTTTCAAAAGGAATTGATGCGTCTAAAATTCGATGTACCCATATGCGAATTAACTCGACTGAATCTGCTTTAAAATCAGCTAGAGATTGACCTTCTTCGAACCACAATCCCTTTTCCTCATGTAACACTTGAGCATCCAAATTTCGAAAAGAAATAATCCCCGGCTGAATATCCAGACCCTCTTTGGAAATACGTGCAAACATATCCACATTCTGCTCCGATGGACTACCCAACTCAGCAGCAAACAAAAACTTATAAAACCACAATTGGAATAACTTCGCTTTGAAATTCTCCGATGTCAACGTATCCATCAAACCCAAATCGCTGACCTTTAAATCTTTCTTCTCCACTTTTCCCGTCTTGTAATCGATAATCCGATAGGTATTTCCCAAGCGGTCCAAACGGTCCACACGTCCAGTCAATTTGACTTCCACGTTCTCCTGAACGTAGTCAACAGATACTCGCGTTTCAAACTTCTTTTCCGTCGCGATTAATTGAACACGTTCCTCTGACCAAGCTGTTTCCGCCAAATAATACTGTTCCAAAATCGTCTTGGCCACTTCCTTTAAAATAAAATTAAAGCCCTTTTCCAACTCATATACCCCCTCACGCGCTTGAATGCTCAACATGGCATCATCGAGATACACATCCAGTTTAGCCAAACGATCCGACACATTCGATTGATCATACCAGCCCTCTTTTTGACTTAAAATTTCCCCATCTACGATTTCCAATACCTTATGTACCCACGTGCCAAAGACATCCGCCCCCATCTCATCTTCTGCCTCCTTGTCTTTGCGCAAATTCAAAATCTGACTGTAATAATATTTCAAACTACACGTTGAAAACATCGCAATACTCGAAGGCGATAACCCGCGCCCAGCCAAATTCGCTTTAACTTGCTTGAGGATATCTTCTGTTTTATCAATCCGGGTGTCGCCAACAACCTCTCCAGCGGTTGATGTACTAAATTGAATCATCGGCTCATGCCAATCCAATGCCGGATTCTTCGTTTTCCAATCAAATTGCAATTGCTTAATGAACCGACTCATTTCTTTGACACTCGACTTTTCAGATGGCATCACATAGAGCAAATGTACTTCACGTGGCCGCTGAAGGAGTCGGTGAAAGTGATACGACGCCACCGCATCCGCCTGCGTAAACGTAGGTAAATCAAACGTCGACATGGAGGCAATATCCAATGGAATTAAACTTTCACGCTTTCTCGTTCCAGGTAAACTACCCTCATTCAACGACAAAATGATCACCCGATCAAAATCCAAGGTGCGCGTTTCCAATAATCCCATCACATGTAAACTGCGATTCTCAGCTCCCTCAAAGGTCAATTTTTGCTGTTGGACCATTTGCGTCAACAATAAAGAACCACTCTTGACGGAAATAGGCTCTTGTCCCATGAGAGATTTTTGAATTGTTTCCAAAACGGAAATAACCTGACTAATGGCTTGGGTATCTTCGTCCCACTCTTTGGCAGGAATAGACCGCAACATCTTATCCACAATGAATTGAAAATCAACTAATAAACTATTGAAATCGCCCGCTTGAAATATCCGTTTCCAAACAGGTTCTGAGGCAAAAAACGTAGCTAAATCCGTGCTCACCGCATATAACTTATGTTGCTCACAAAAATCAGCTAAGCCCTTTTTTAGCTCATCCGTTTGTAGGTATTGACTCAACGGATGGGCCATAAATGCGCGGAATTGTGCCATTGGGATTCGGCCATCCGCAAACATCTTCTTGATCTTAAACCAGGCCGACATCCACGAAAAAATGGCTGTTTTCTTTAGCGAATAGCCCATCGTGATATTTAAGCGATCCTTAAATTCACCAATAAACAACAAAACCTGATCTAATAACCCCTCATCCGCTAAAACCAAAGCCACCTGTTCCTCCGAACCATGTGTTGCTTGCCATTTTCGAATCGTATCCAAAGCAATAAATACCTGAGCACTCGGATTAGCGGTTCCAATGAGTTCGACCCGCTTGGGATTCTCCAACAAATCGCGTCCCATCCATTTGAACGGACCACGCGATAAATAAGATGGAGATTCTGGTTTGGCATAATCCCGAAGCCAATGTCCTGCCCGATGATATCGATTGTCTACATAATATGCGTCTGCATCCCAAATGGTTTCTGCCAAATTTTGACGAATCAACAGACGAATAATTTCCTCCTCCGATTTTGATAAGGCATTAAAACCAATAAAATAGATTTTTTTATAGGATTTGGCTAGCGGTTTTCCCGCAACTAAGCGATTCACTAAATCACGATAGGCCATGCCTCGATACGCTAATCCTAAATCTGTTAACCGAGTTTGCAGTCGGCCGTATACCTCCAACAAATGATCATATAATTTAAAATAGGCCTTGGTATGCGATGTAATGTACTTCTGCGTATCCTTTTCTCCATAGGTTTCACCCCAGCGTTCCAAGGTTTTCACCTCGGATAAGAAAGCAAACATTTGGCGTGGGTCAACTAAATACATGTCGATGGAATCAAAATCCTTTAACATCAGTTGGCCCCACGTAATAAATCGATCAAAATCTACTTGCCCATCTACTTCCTTAAAACAGGCAAATGCTTCTAAAAGTAATTGAACCGGATCAACTAATTCGGACTGCGTCATTTGCAACGCAAACTCCTCAATGGTATGAAAATGTGGCGCCAAAAATGGCCGGTCTCCTAAATAAGCTAACTCTTTTTTAAGGTACAAAACGCCACGCTGGGAGGGCATGACCACCGCAATATCTTGCAGCTCATCTATTCCATGTTCCGCCCACAAATGCTCCGCCGTCTTCCTTAAAAATGTCTTCATCAACCTACAAATTCCCTTTTTTCATTTCTTTTACCGCATAATCAACAGCACGTGCAGTCAGCGCCATGTAAGTAAGTGAAGGATTTTGTGTTGAAGTAGAAGTCATACATGCGCCATCTGTCACAAAAACATTTTTCACAGCATGCATTTGATTCCATTTATTCAACATCGATGTTTTCGGATCTGCTCCCATACGCACCCCACCCATTTCATGAATATCTAATCCAGGCGCTTGCTTTGAATCACGGGTACGAATATTGGTAAATCCAGCTTTGGTATACATTTCCGTAAACTGTTCGATAAAATCCTTAACCATTTTATCATCATTATCGTCATAGGAAACATCCATGTGCATTAGTGGCAAGCCATGTGCATCTTTCTTCGTAGGATCTAGGGTTATTTTATTCGTCTCTTTCGGAATTGTTTCTCCCATCATGTGTGATCCAGCATACCAATTGTTATTCAGCTTCGGATTCAACAATGAGTTCTTTAAGCTTTCACCTACAGATTCACGATCAGTATGCGTTCCTCTACCCGCACTCATTCCAGCCGCATAGCCTCGTAAGAAGTTTGTCTCTTGCTTGTACAAATTACGGAAACGTGGAATGTAACCAGATGTAGGACGAGAACCTGCTGTTTTCGTATCTGCATATCCCTCAAATTCGGCCGATAAAGATGCACGGTAATTGTGAAATGCCACATATTTACCCAATACTCCACTGTCGTTTCCGAGACCATTTGGAAAACGATCCGACTTGGAATTCAATAAAATCGCATTGGTATTTAGAGCAGCCGCTGTAACAAATATCACTTTTGCGTAGTATTCAACCATCTCATTCGTATGCGTATCAATCACGCGAACACCAATCGCCTTCCCTTTTTTCGAATCATAAATAACCGAATCAACAATTGAATCCGGACGTAACGTCATATTTCCCGTCTTCGCAGCCCATGGCAACGTAGACGCATTCGAGCTAAAATAACCACCATAAGGGCAACCTCGCTGACATAAATTCCGACTCATACACCGACCGCGACCTTGTTGATAATGAATCTCGCGCGGCTCCGACAAATGGGCGCAACGCGCCACGATTACATGGCGGTCTTGATACATACGTTTAACTTCTTTTTGAAAGTGTTTTTCCACACAAGTTAACTCGTATGGAGGTAAAAAATCCCCATCTGGCAAGGAATCTAACCCATCTTTATTCCCTGAAATACCAGCAAAATATTCTACATACGAATACCATGGGTCAATATCTTTATAGTCAATTGGCCAAGGTGTTGCAAATCCATCCCGTGCCGGACCTTCAAAATCGAATTGAGACCAACGTTGTGTTTGGCGAGCCCAAAGCAAGGATTTACCTCCTACTTGGTAGCCACGAATCCAGTCAAATGGCTTGTCTTGGACATAAGGATGCTCCGCATCCTTTACCATAAAGTGCTTCGTATCTTCTTTAAATGCATAACATTTACTTACGACCGGGTTGGCTGCAATCTCCTCATTGGTTAATCGGCCACGATGTTCAAACTCCCAAGGACTCATCAGGGTTGTTGGGTAGTCTTCATTATGCGTCACTTTCCGACCCCGTTCCAAAACCAGCGTTTTTATTCCTTTATCACAAAACTCTTTGGCAGCCCATCCACCAGCTACTCCTGAACCAATGACAATTGCACCATAAGTTCGCTTTTCAGCATGCTTTAAAATATCCATTATTTATTTTTTGACAGGTACGCACGGATTCCAAAAACCGGGTGCCATTTGATAATTTAAATGATTAACTAAAACGTATTCCGTGCTCGTATAGCCCTGAATCGTCAGACCTTTCAAGGTAGCCATCGCCTTTTGTGCTTCTACACCAAATTGACCCTTCTCTAACAGAAATAAAAATTGCTCCTTTTCTGCCGCAGTTGCGACTGCAAGTGCATGCCCATTTTCAGTTTGAAACCAAGCAGGAATTTGACCTAAAACTTTTTGAAAGGTTGATTGAGCAGCTGGTTCGTAACAATCTTTGAGCATCGTTTTGACAAACGCTGGTACACCTAGACTGACAGCTCCTGGAATTTTCGATTCTGGAATAATAGCGCCCATCCATAAGTTTAAAGATGCTTCATCAATAGCAGATAATGCTAACGTACTACCGGAATTTTGTGCTGTTAATGGGTAGGAAACTAGGGCACCTAAGGTGGCTAATGCCATTCCTTTGATCCATTCCCTTCGTGTGGAAAAATTCATGTTTAATAGGATAAAATTATACCTACAAACATATCAAAAATTAATCAAATAAAAGCCACTTGACCCCATAGGCAAAACTTCTTCGCATAGCAGGATACAAATAAGCTACATAATGATTATTTGAAATTAAGCCCTGTGCGGCATTCGCATATTTGAAAAATAAGCGAACCCGATTGATACGTAAACTTAGATATGGATCCACCTGCACAAATGCGGGTAATTTAACTTGATTTTGTAAGTGAAATTGTTGGGTCGCCGGCATGTAGGCATCACCGTAGTAGGCCGACAAATAATGTGCGTCTACACCGATTTGAACATAAAGGAGTTTCTTGTATTGCACATTTACAGCTAGGTTCGCATTTGCAGCAAAATTTGGCATGCGCATCACATCAGGCCCTGTTAGCGTATTAGCGAAAACATTCGTATTCCAAACGACGCGCCCACGTTCACCTCCCCAAGCTAATCCCGTGCGAAATACACCGAGTCCCTTAGACTCTTGGCGCACATTGGCTAAGCTATCAAAATACACCCAATTCCCAATTCGCTGAATCGTCACCGATGGTTTAAAATACATTTTCGCATTTCCGATTGAAATTCCTCCTTCCAGCTGATCAAATGAAATTTGATTCAAGCCTTTATCCCAACGATAAGAAGAATTATACATCCACGTTTGCGCAATACTTGGACTCGACGAAGTCCGCTGAGCTTGCACATAAAACCATGGCGACTCAAACTTAGCCTTTAATTGATAATCGGACCCAATCAAATATTCCCCCTCAGCGGTAAAATCAACGGTTTCAGTGAATTTTTGATGTAACCAAAGCCCCACATAATTTTCAAGTCTATTTTTCGTCACATCGGTCAGCGGATTACTGACAGACCAATAGCGCTGACGCACATGCGCGCGGTATGTAAACTTTCTAAACACGCCCTTCAATCCCGTTTGATGACTGAATGATTGCCAATTATTCTCGTTATACAACGAATCTGAAGCGGGTGGCTGAATGTAGTTAATGTACGTTTTAGGGTAAAAACGTTTCCCTAAATTATTCTCAAAATCTAAATCTCTGAATTTGACTTGTCGGCTTTCCACATCCAATCGCTGAAACAACTGCAATCCCTTAAATCCAATAAATTCCTGGTAGACATGAAACTTCAAAAATTTATCTTTTGTCTGCGTCTTAGCAGCCGTCAAATAAGCAGTATTATCCACATACTTCAGCGCCTGAATGGGCGTCAGGTCATTAATTAACATGATTCCGCCCTGATCATTTACTTCGTGATTATAATAATTAATGTGAGCCAAAATTCGATATCGATCAGAACGTGAACGATAATTAGTATGCACTAAAAATCCCCACTGGCCTGTCAAATTTAAATTACGTGCTTTAAAAGCATCATCCGTAAAAGCTTTGTCGGAAACTAGACGTTGCAATTCAAGGCCAACGTTCCAAAGTGAATCAATGTTTCTAGCGAATGAAAAGTTTAAACGAGTTTGCCCACCGGCGCCATCGTTAAATTCAACATCAGAAAAAGGGGATTTGGTATTGTAATAACGAACTTTTTCAGGCGTGAAAGCGTAGGAAGAATAGATATTGTAGCCTAATTGTGTACCTAAGGTAGCCGTAACAGGAGTGAAAATGGACCGCGTTGCCGTACCATCCGAACCTAAATTAGTCTGCAAAAACCCACTGCGCTCTTGAAATAAATAGCGATGAAAAAGATGTAAGGTCGTATCAATGCGTCGTTTTTGAATCTGACTATCCATCACATCTTGCTCTAGAAAAAAATGCATAGATTCTGGACCATAGATTTGCTTCGTAGAATCATCAAGCGCTGCTCTTCCTGACTTTTGAGGTCCTTGTGATTGGGTTGCTGTAGTAGGTGTTGTTGGAAATCCCCCATTCGTGTTAATTCCACCATTCGTATTAACTCCCCCATTTCCCATGGGATTATTAGGGTTGGGAAATTGACCTATACTTTGAAAGGTAATGAGTCCAAAAAGAAATACGAGGAATCGAATTTTCACGCCGTAAAGGTAGCTAATTTTTGAGATTAAGCGGAACCTGAGAAGTTAACCAAGCCCAAAACTCCGCTTCTTGATCTATAAATTCCATCTGCATAGGCAAATAAAACAAACGTGAATGTAGTGCCGGGTAGCTACCTACATGTTCCTCCATCCGCACATAATCTTTGTGGGTTGTTAATATTCCTGCCGTATGGTCTAAGCTGGCCGCAACATGCTCCCAATACAGATAATCAGCTTTTTGAAATGCATAATGATCTGCATAGGTTTCCTGATTCAGAATATCACCAAACTTA
>NZ_CBAUBA010000055.1:0-9142 GCF_964796385.1 Aquirufa sp.
CGGCAATCTCTGTTTTGAAAATTTCAAGAGGGGATTGGGCCGGAACGTCATTGTTACGCGGAAAGGTCACCCGGAGGGGAATCAGATAAGGAAGCTTCCACCCTTATTGGCAGATAAACCTCTAAATTCACTAAATAAACGATGTTTTAACATGGCAAAAGAAATAGCTGGCTACGTAAAGCTTCAATGCAAAGGTGGCCAAGCCAATCCTTCACCACCCATCGGTCCTGCATTAGGTTCGAAAGGATTAAATATCATGGAGTTCTGTAAGCAATTCAATGCGAGAACTCAAGATAAAAACGGCGTAGTATTGCCGGTCCTAATTACTTATTTCGCGGACAAATCGTTTGAATTCGTTGTAAAAACACCTCCAGCGCCAATTTTGTTATTGGAAGCTGCAAAGGTAAAATCTGGTTCAGCTCAACCTAATTTGAAAAAAGTAGGTTCTGTAACTTGGGATCAAGTGCGCGTTATCGCGGAAACGAAGATGCCAGATTTAAACTGTTTTACAGTCGAAGCAGCAATGAGTATGATTGCTGGAACGGCCAGATCAATGGGTATTACTGTTTCTGGTGATAAACCGTTCTGATTTAATCGTCAGAAATAAACATTTTAATTAAAAGGTAATGGCAAAACTTACGAAGAAAATAAAGGAAGCCCTTTCTAAATACGATGCAACGCAAGCGTATTCGCTTGAAAAAGCTGCGGAGATTTTGAAAGAAATTTCTTATACTAAATTCGATGCCTCAGTGGATATTGATGTTCGCTTAGGAGTAGACCCCCGCAAAGCGGACCAAATGGTTCGTGGTGTGGTTGCCCTACCTCATGGAACTGGTAAAGACGTACGTGTACTCGTATTGTGTTCTCCAGATAAAGTAGAGGAAGCAAAAGCAGCCGGCGCAGATCACGTTGGATTGGATGATTACATTGCAAAAATCGAGAGCGGCTGGACCGATATCGACGTAATCATTACAATGCCTACCGTGATGGCGAAATTAGGCCGTTTGGGACGTGTGTTAGGACCTCGCGGTCTGATGCCTAATCCAAAGTCAGGTACTGTAACTTTGGAAGTAGGAAAAGCAGTTAACGAAGTAAAAGCAGGTAAAATCGACTTTAAAGTTGACAAAACCGGTATCATCCATACCTCAATCGGTAAGGTGTCCTTCGGAGCTGATAAAATTGTAGATAACGCCTTAGAAGTAATCAACACGTTGATTAAACTAAAGCCATCTTCTGCAAAAGGAACTTATGTAAAATCGATCAACTTATCTTCGACGATGTCTCCGGGCATTATCATCGATAAGGGAACTGTAGCCGGATTGTAATCATGACAAGAGAAGAAAAAAATCAGATTATTGATGAGTTGGGCGAAAAGTTCGCAACAACTCCGTACTTCTACATTGCAAGTACAGCCGGTTTAACTGTAGCTGAAGCGACAGAATTTCGTCGTATGTGTTTCGCGAAGGGTTTAGAATATAAAATCTTCAAAAACACATTAATTGCGAAAGCCTTAGCTAAGACAGGGACCGATTACACACCTTTCGACGCTGAAGTCTTGACAGGAATGTCTGGAATTATCTTCTCACCAGAAGATGCTAAAGTTCCAGCTAAATTGATCAAAGATTTCAAAAAAGCAGCAGGAAAGGGTAAAATTACATTCAAAGGAGCTTCAATCGAAGGCGGCTTGTATATTGGTGAAGACCAATTAATAGCCTTAGAAAACATCAAATCGAAAAACGAGATGATTGGCGAAGTGATTGGTTTATTACAATCGCCTGCTAAAAATGTTATTTCAGCATTACTTAGCGGTGAGAAAAAATTAGCTGGTCTAGTGAAGACATTGTCTGAGCGTCCTGAATAATTTTAAAACGTTTTACCGGAGCGTAGCTCCAACACATAATTAATTCGTAACAATTAAAAATTCAAAAAAATGGCAGATTTAAAAGCATTCGCTGAGCAATTAGTGAATTTAACTGTAAAAGAAGTAAATGAATTAGCTACTATCCTTAAGGATGAGTACGGTATCGAACCAGCTGCTGCTGGTGCTGTTATGGTTGCAGGTCCTGCAGCTGGTGGCGCTGACGGTGGAGACGCTGCTGCTGAGAAAACATCTTTTGATGTTATCTTAAAGGCTTGTGGTCCTAACAAATTAGCTATCGTTAAATTAGTGAAAGACTTAACTGGCTTAGGTTTGAAAGAAGCTAAAGACGTAGTTGACGCTGCTCCAAAAGCAGTTAAAGAAGGCGTTTCTAAAGACGAAGCTGAAGGTTTGAAAAAATCTTTAGAAGAGGCTGGAGCTGAAGTTGAAGTTAAGTAATCAATTACTTGATTTATAAAAAAAGGGAATGGCAACATTCCCTTTTTTTTGCTTTATTTGAACTGTAATTGCCCTTTTATCCATGCATGATTTAATCCGACTCCTTCCAGATGCCATAGCAAATCAGATTGCGGCCGGAGAAGTCGTGCAAAGACCCGCTTCTGTCGCCAAAGAACTCATGGAAAACTCCATAGACGCCGGAGCAACCCAAATCCAACTCATCATTAAGGATGCCGGAAAAGGTATCGTACAAGTCATCGATAACGGTTCTGGCATGTCAGAAACCGATGCACGCATGTGTTTCGAACGCCACGCTACATCCAAAATCAGAAAAGCAGAAGACCTATTCCGCATTAAAACCATGGGGTTCCGTGGCGAAGCCATGGCATCCATCGCTTCTGTATCGCAAGTCGAACTTAAAACCCGACGCCCCAGCGACGAACTCGGCACCCACATCAAAATTGATGGTTCAGTCTTCAAAGCACAAGAAAACATTCAATCCCCAATAGGAACATCCATTGCCGTCAAAAACTTGTTTTACAACATTCCAGCACGACGCAATTTTCTAAAATCTAACCCCGTTGAAATCCGACATATATTAGACGAATTCCAACGAATCGCCCTAGCTCACCCCGAAGTTTCCTTTTCATTCATCCAAAACGAACAAGAAACCTATGCACTGCCTGCCGAAAAACTAGGGAAACGGATTGTTGACCTTTTCGGTAAAAGCTACCGCGAACAACTTGCATCCTGCGAAGAAAATACCAATTATGTATCCATAAAAGGCTACGTAGGAAAACCCGAACATGCGAAAAAAACACGTGGAGAACAATTCTTCTTCGTAAACGATCGATTCATCAAGAATTCATATCTGAATCACGCCGTCATGAGCGCTTACGAACGCTTATTGCCGGATGGAGCTTTCCCCTTCTATGTGTTGTTTCTAAGTATCGATCCCCAGCACATTGACATCAATGTACACCCAACAAAAACGGAGATTAAATTCGACGACGAACGATCAATTTATGCAATCATTCAAGCAGCCGTTCGAAAAACACTATCAATCCACAACCTAATTCCCTCATTAGACTTCGAAAACAATGTGAATTTCAACAGCCCCATTCGAACTGATAGTCGAGGGCAAGAACCTCAATCTGCTTATACCGAATCCCATAAACCAAAAGAAGCGCACGATGCCTGGAAAAAACTATATGAAGGGCTTCAAAACAATATTGACGCCTTTGAACAACAAGCTCCAGCCAAACAAGCCAATTTATTTGCAAGTGGAATTAATTCATTCCATGACTCCACAACGATTCAAAGCAAAGCAAATGCTTGGGAACGCGGCGCTGAAATCAACAGTAAACTGCAATACATTCAAGTATTGAATAAGTATATAATTGTTAGCATGTCCAATGGCGCATTGGTCATCGACCAGAAACGTGCCTACCAACGGATTATGTACGATCAATTCATGGAGAATTTGAATCGAAAGAATGGGGCGTCCCAACAAGTCCTCTTCCCACAGCTGATGACTATCAACCCTGCCGACCAGGTACTCTTGGCTGAAATAAGTGTAGAAATTAATGATTTGGGCTTCCGTTTAGAAAGCAATGAAAATGGACAAGTACATATTGTAGGTGTGCCCACCGAAATTGGCGATGAAGATGGCCAATCAATCCTAGAAGGTATTTTGGAACAAATTAAGCATGCAGCTACTGACTTAGGTGTCAAACGAAGTGAAAAAATTGCACAAACTATGGCCAATCGATCTGCCATTCGATTTCAACAATGTGCACTAAATCAAGAGGAAACTAGGTCGCTCATTGAACAGATATTCGCGAGCACAAATCCCAACTTCTCGCCTAATGGAGAAAAGATAAGTCAAATGATGCCAATGGAGTCTTTTGAAGGCTTATTTAGCTAACTCAACCGCACGATCACGCGCAGCGTAAATACCCTGTTGAAGGCCTTCCCCCACAAACTTTTCCTGAAATACACGTAATGCAGCTTCAGTGGTACCTCCTTTGGACGCCACCGCTTGAATCAGTTCATCTAACGTTTTATCACTAGTTTGCATCAAATGGTATGACCCTAACATCGTTTGCTTCACTAATAAAGAAGACATCGCCGGATCAAAACCCATGGCCACACCGGCATCAATCATCGATTTAATTAAATAGAAAAAATAAGCTGGTCCACTACCACTCAAGCCAGTAACGGCATCTAGCAATTTTTCATCTTCCAAAAACACCGCACGGCCCGTAGAATTAATTAGATTTTCAACTTTTCGAATATCCGCAAGGCCAACCTGCTCCGCCGCAGCAAAAGCGGTCATACCCATACCTAAAAGCGCCGGCGTGTTCGGCATAGCACGAATCACCAAATCATGCGCTAGGCTTGACTGAATTTGCGCAATTGGAATTCCAGCCATGATCGATAATACCACTTGACTCTTCTTGATGTATGATTTCAAATCAAACGAAACAGCAAGATAATCTTGAGGCTTAACCGATAAAATAATCAAATCAGCCTGCGAAATCTTACTCGAAATTGTGTCAACCACAATACCCGATTTCTGCTCTTGCAACTGTACACCCCGCTCTTGGTTTTTCTCCACTAAGAGCAAATCTGCCTTTTGTACCAAATTGTATTGAATAAAGGAATTAGCAAATGCCATTCCCATATTTCCACAGCCAATGATCGCTACTTTCATATTTATTTTCCGCTAAACAAATTTTCTAAATATTGATTCAGTGTCTCACCACGAAGGCCTTTGGCAATAATCTTACCCTGTGGGTCCAATAAAAAGGTCATCGGAATCGATGAAACCTGATACGCTTGAGCAGCCACCGAATTCCAATACTGCAAATCTGAGACATGTTTCCAAGTTAGTTGGTCCACTTCAATCGCCTTCAACCAAGCTTGTCGGTCCTTATCCAAACTCACACCATAAATTTCAAAACCTTTATCCTTATACTTGGCGTATGTTTTGATAACATTGGGGTTTTCGCGCCGACAAGGTCCACACCAACTTGCCCAAAAATCAATCAATACATATTTTCCGCGCAAAGAAGATAATGGCAAAACAGCCCCTTCGGGGGTATTTAGAGCAATTTCTGGGGCATCAGACCCCTCTGCAGCGCCTTTTAATCGAATCAAATTTTCAAGAAATGGCTTTACCTGTGGATGATTGGGGCGGGCTTGTGCAAAACGAGCACCAATTTCTTCTAACGTAGCTAATTCTGTTTCTGCAGGTAAAAAATTAGTCGCCCACAAGGCTACCAAATTTGTACCCATCTGAGGGATTAATGACTTGATTTGAGTGAATTGCTCTTGCTGTGCTTGTTCAAAAGCTGCTTGAATGCGTGCCTGATCTTTCGGATTTTTCTGAAATTCAGCATTCCAAACGGCCACGCGCTTCTGCAAATTTGATGACAATTCAAGAATTTGATTCATAAACTGAATGTTAGGCGTATTGCCTAGGACACTGAATGCCCCACTCTTTTCTGGCGTATTAATTCCTTCCGCTTGAACACTAATTTTCTCTCCCCCTTCCAAGATTAAAAGAACCTTCTGTGGATTAGCTATGTCAAAGAAATTAACCAAATAAAATCCACCTTGATCCAACACTTTTCCTTTAAATACAACTTCTTTTTTAGCATTCGGAAGCATGGAGTCTATTTTTACAGCCTGTCCTCTTCCATTAATAAACTCTAGAAATATGCGTTTCGACGGTACTACTTGAGTTGCTTGAACACGTACTTCAAAATCTTGAGCAAACGCTGCCCATGGACCTACAAACAAGAGAAATAAAAGTATCTTTTTCATATTAGTTTTGATTTAGCGCTTCAGCAACCAACTGATTAACACGTTTCGGATCCGCAGTACCTTTCGATCGTTTCATGACTTCCCCAATAAACAGTGCGAGTAAGCCTTTCTTCCCTTGGCGATATTCGTTGACCTTTTCAGGATAAGCCGCTAAAGCCGCTTCAACAAAGGCGGGAAGCTCATCCGCATTTGATTGCACTATCCAACCTTGTTGTTCCACTAGGGCACTTGGTGCTAATGCAGGTGATTGCAAGCACAACGGAAACAATTGTTGGGCTGCCAAATTATGTGTTATGGTTCCCTTTTCAATTAGCTCAATTAATTCAGCCAATGTCGCTGGAGCCAACTCAAATTGCTCAATTGTTTTCCCTGAATCATTTAAGTGAGATTTAACGGGTCCCATAAGCCAGTTGGCCACCGATTTATACGCCTTCGTATTTTTAGTCGTTTCAACAAAATACAAAGCCATTTCACGCGTTTCGGCTAGGAAGTGAGCATCGTAGGCTGATAGGTGGTAGGTATTAATCAATTGTAATTCTTGCTCCCAAGGTAACAGGGGCATGTTTGATTTTATATCGGCAATCCATTTATCTGAAATTTCCAAAGGCGCCAAATCTGGTTCCGGAAAATAGCGGTAGTCATTCATGGTTTCTTTAACACGCATGCTAGCTGTTTTGCCTGTATGCGCATCAAAAGTCCGCGTTTCTTGCACCAACTTTTCCCCAGCGAGTAACGCAGCTTCTTGTCGGCGACATTCATATTCAATTGCTCGTTGAATATTACGCAACGAATTCATGTTTTTGATTTCGACCTTGGTACCTAAGGTTTGTGAACCAATTGGACGAAGGGAGATATTTACGTCTGCACGCAAGGATCCTTCTTCCATATTACCATCACAGATTCCAAGGTAGCGAACCAATTTTCGCACTTCTGAAATCATGGCAAAAGCTTCTTCGGCAGAATGAATAGCGGGCTCGGTAACCATTTCGATAAGCGGAGTGCCTGCTCGGTTGAAGTCAATAAAACTAAAAGGGTTATCTCCTTCATGTAGCGATTTACCTGCATCCTCTTCTAAATGGATGTGGTGAAAAGGCAAACGCTTTGGACCAGCAGCTAAATGTACTTGAATGGAACCACCCATGCAGATGGGTGTTTTGTCTTGGGTAATTTGGTATCCTTTGGGAAGATCGGGGTAGAAATAATTTTTACGATCGAAGTTTTGCCAACGGGTTATTTCGCAACCGAGGGCAATACCCATTTTTATTGCAAATTCCACTGCCTTTTTATTTAGGTGTGGAAGTGTTCCTGGGTGACCTAGGGTAATTGGTGAAATTAGGGTATTTGCTTCTTGTCCAAACAATACACGATCGCTAGCAAATATTTTAGAATTTGTTTGAAGCTGGGCATGAATTTCAAGCCCTATGACCGGTTCGTAAACAGTAGATTGATATGTACTCACTAAATAAAGATCTTAAACGATGCAAAACATCATAAAGATACAAAAACCTGCGTGTTATAAAGCGCTAGGATTTGATTTTACAGGTACAGGCTGATTTGTGTTTGAAATTAATCCAATACGCATAAGCGACAGATACGCCTAATAATGCACCAAAAATCCATTCATCAGATTGTTGGCCTACAAAAATATCAATTAACTTAATAAACAATCCGATACCTAAAAAGACCAATGGCCAAACATTTCGATGCAAGAGGTAGTCGGCAATAAGCAAATAGGCTGCCAACGCAAAACTACTTGCCACTAAGACCCACTCCACGACAGGACCGAAAGCGTAGGTCCCAATAAAATAGGGAGCAAAAAAAAGAACAAAAGGCATCGCCAAACAATGTATGGCACACGCAAAAGAAAGGAATAATCCTAACTTTTCGAGCGGCATAAACTGTTTGACGGGCTTTTGTTTAGACATATTGCTAATTATTTAATAGTTACCGGAAACGTGACATCTACATCCGTAGATCCACCTTCTTCATTTCCAGTTTTAACGGCTTTACCATTAACAGGAGGCTGATGTTTAAGAATTACGTTGAACTTGCCAGTTCCAGCAGCAAATTGCGATTTAACTTCAGAACGCAAACCAATGGGCATTCCTTTTTTATCTAAATCTTTGATCTGGACACTCAATAAGCCTAGTGGATTAGATTTAAATACAAACAAATGTACGTCTCCTTCTTCCTCAACCTCTTCAGAAATATCAAATGCTGGCTTCTTGGTTTCATCAAGTAATGATACCTTCATTTCATATGTGGTATTTTTGTCTAACTCAATTGGATCTACCGAATCCATGACACCATCACCTTGTGTGTCTTTCCAAAAAAATGATTTAGTGGGAAGTGAAGATTTAGTTACTGGCTTGAATTCCAATTTGACGGTAGTAATTAATTCATTGTCATCTTCTGGCTCAACTTCTTCCTTTGAACAGCTTGTAGAAATAGCTAATAAAGCCAAAAATGTAATAATGTGTTTCATGGGTAAATTTAGTTTAATTGTAAAGGATGATACAAGTTAAACATTTTGCAAATATGCAACATTGTTGCAAATTAAACAAGTAGATAAACGGGCAAATTTAGAAGATGAAAAAAAAAGTCAGTCATTAGTCGCTAGTGGTCAGTAATCAGTGGTCAGTAATCAGTGGACAGTCGCTAGTCGTCAGTCCGGAGGGAATTAGTCCGAAGGGAACATAGTGCTCTTACTTCTTAAATCCTAAATCTCAACTCTTACCTCTTACCTCATACCTCTCACATTACACTTCTCCTTCGGACTCATTCCCTTCGGACTCCGGACTGATGACTAGCGACTAGTGACTAGCGACTAGTGACTTTGGGACATAAAAAAACCCACACTTTCGGTGCAGGTCTTTCTTAAATAACTTGGAGCTTACTTACTTTCCCGGGTTTGATCCCAGTATCATCAGCGGTGCGGGGCTTAACTTCTCTGTTCGAGATGGGAAGAGGTGAACACCCGTCCTATCGGCTCCA
>NZ_CBAUBA010000056.1:0-7881 GCF_964796385.1 Aquirufa sp.
CTTATAATTTTTCAAGATTTATTTGTGTTTTTTGGACTGCGTCAAATAAGGCTATTTTAACTGTTTCTAGAGACAATTCCTCAGCCTTCCCACTGGGATTAAATAATATGTTAGCCACATCTGGATTTTGATATGCCCCCGAATAGGAACGATAGGTCTTGAAATTTTGAAATTCGCCACAAATGACGAGCGCAGGGATTTTAAATGCGTTTGCTATGTGTGTGGGACCAGAATCTAAGCCAATAAAAAAAGAAGCCCCGCGGATAATTTTCATGGAATCGATGAGTGAGGTTTTGCCAACCAAGCTTTTAAAACCAGGTCTCTCAAAAGGCAATGGATTTTTTTGGCCAATTTCAACACATTGAATAGACCAAGTGTCCATCGCAAAATTGAGTAAGGACAACCAATAATCATCGCGCCAGTCACGCATTCCATTATTTGATTTGGTATGAATTACCCAATATGCACCCTCAAACGGCAAAGAATACGGAATCTGATCTAGGTAAAGCTGGGGTTGTATGTTTAATTTTCCTAAATCGGCTAACTGCGATGCGACTTCTAACAACGTGTGTTCGTGATAATAGTTGTCTAATCGAAGGTTAAGCGCATCTGCCTTGGGGTTTTTGATACTAATTTTGGTTACCGAATCTTGCCTAAAGTCCGACAAATGCAAAGCGAAAAAATGATCAAATGGATTTAAACGAAGTAGTATATGTGTTAGTAATGTGAACTTTTGCTCCCACATGCGGTCGACCAATGGGTGAAATTGGAAAATAGGAAAATAAGATGGGTGGCAAATCCAAGTTATGTGTACGGGATGATATTTAGCGGCCAACTCAGGTAAAATAGGCTCCGAGGCGATAATATCTCCCAAGTCGCCATCCATAGCTATACCAATAAAAATCTTTTTCGGGTTTTTCCAGCGCTCTAATTGAATCCAACCAAACAAGCGCACAACATACAAAATGACTTGGATCCAATAAAGAAAAGATTTCAGCATTTGTAGTAAACTAGTAAATGAATGCAGCTAATTTTAACTGTAATTTTGAATGTTTTCGAAGTTAAAAATATTTCATTCAAAACAAAAACATCAAAATATTGCAAAGGAAAAAAAGAAAATTTAAATTCGAAGCAAACCTATTTAAATCAATTTTTTGCAACGCATCACCCTTTGACCTATGAAAAAGAAACCTTACATGTGGATGATGTTCGTCCTACTTCAGATTAGCTTGTTGACAATTGTTTCGCCTACATGCAACGCGGCACCCTTTAAAAAATCACCCATTAAAACCTTAATCGTTGACGGTCAAAACAACCATGATCAATGGGCGAAAATAACGTTTATGATGAAGCGTTATTTAGAGGAAACGGGGAAATTTACCGTAGATGTTCAACGAACAAAGACTACTTGGAATGGAAAGGAGTATCTGACTAAGTATGTGATTCCTGGCGTTTCTGCCTCAGTCGATCTTCCTAAATCACAAATGGATTCAAGTTTTCATCCCAATTTTAAAGCCTACGATGTCGTGATTTGTAATTTTGGTTGGAATGCCGCACCATGGCCCAAGGAAACACAAGCAGATTTTGACCAATTTATTAAAAATGGTGGCGGATTAGTAGTCCTACATGCTGCAGATAATTCATTTCCAGAATGGTCAGCCTATAATCAAATGATCGGAATAGGCGGTTGGGGCAATCGAACAGAAAAAGACGGTCCTTATGTATATTTTGACCTAAACAACAAAGAAGTACGCGACTCAAGTCCTGGTCGGGCAGGTTCCCATGGGCCCCAAAAAGAATTTCAAATTACCATTCGCAATGCAAATCATCCCATTACTAAGGGTATGCCAACAACTTGGATGCATACGCAAGATGAAATGTATGATCGGTTAAGAGGCCCCGCAGAAAATATGGAGGTCTTGGGAACTGCCTTTTCTGCGGTGGAAAATAAGGGATCAGGCCGACATGAACCCATGTTGTTGACTATCAAATACGGCAAAGGTCGAATTTTTCACACGCCTATGGGCCATGCGGATTATTCAGTTAACTGCGTTGGATTTATCACTAGCCTATTACGTGGTACCCAGTGGGCGGCAACCGGAAAAGTAGATATCCCTATTCCAGCTGATTTTCCAAAATCAGATTTGTCACAATCCCGTCAATTTAAAGATTAACACCCATTTTTAACCCTTGAATACCATGCGTTCTCGTAGAAAATTCCTACAGTCACTTTCTATACCCATGATGGCTGCACCCTTTGCAGCTACGGCTTCACAAGAACTTGAAAATTTCAAATTGGCCAATACGCCAGTCGAGGAATCAAAAACAGCGGATGGTCCAATCCTCCGCGTAGCCTTGATGGGATTAGGTGGATATTGCGATCGAGTAGCCAAAGCAATACAAGCATGTCCCCGCGTGAAAATCACAGGATTAATCAGTGGAACACCTACTAAATTAGTTGCCTGGGGAGCGAAATATCAAGTTCCCGAGTCTAGCCGATATTCCTACGAAACGGTGGATCAGATTAAAGCCAACCAAGAAATTGATGCGGTTTATATCACCACACCCAATGCCTTACACAAGGATAACGTTATTCAAATAGCGCGAGCCGGAAAACACGTCATTGTAGAAAAACCGATGGCCCTAAATGCGAAGGAAGGAAAAGAAATGGTGGATTATTGCAAGACAGCTGGAGTACATTTAGTAGTTGGCTACCGCATGCATCTAGAACCCAAGACATTAGAAGTAGTCCGCAAGCGTCGAGAAGGCGAATTTGGCCAGATTTTATTTTTCCAAGGCCTATCAGGTTTTGTCATTGGCGACCCCAAACAATGGAGATTAAATAAAGCCTTGGCTGGAGGAGGATCCATGATGGATATTGGTATCTATTCTGTGAACGGAGCACGCTATATGATTGGAGAAGAACCTATCTGGGTCACAGCCCAAGAAACAAAGACTGATTTTAATAAATTTAAAGAGGGTGTTGACGAGACCATTCAATTTCAAATGGGTTTTCCAAGTGGCGCAATTGCCTCCTGTTTATCTACCTATGCCTTAAATAATTTGGATCGCTTTTTCTTGGATGGGACAAAGGGATTTGCGGAGCTGAAACCAGCCACTGGCTATGGCCCCATTATGGCTCGAACGCATCAAGGTGAAATTGAATTTCCACATGTAAACCATCAAACAGTCCAAATGGATGAAATGGCGAAATTTATTTTGGACGGCAAGCAACCCATCATTCCCATGAATGGCGAGGAGGGCTTACAAGATTTGCGGATTGTTGACGCTATTTATAAAGCTGTCAAAACTGGCAAAAAGGTTACTATTTAATTTTTCGATAAATTCAACCAACAGCCAACTTATTTTATTTGATCCACGCGAATACCAAATACATGCAAACTGATTTTATCTAATGCATTTTTGTCCCCCGTAAAATGAATCGTTCGGTGGTGGTGTGTCAAGGTTTTTCCTGGTTGCAATGCCGCAGCTGGTGATGAGCTCTCAATTTCATAAAATTGGCCTAGCTGAGTACCATTGTTAATGCCATCGTTATATGCATTTACAGCGTCACCCTGTAATGGATCAGCTTGAAGCTCCCATTTCCCATTCAAATAGGGTGAATGATCATTCGGCAAATCAAATTGAGCCACCGTCAAAACCTGTTTTTCAGCATCATAACTCCCAATAAACGGCAAAGCCCGCGCAGGTGAAATACCTATTTTACTTCGGTACTTCGCATCTGCCTTGAAGAAAATAACGCCATTTTCATTCCGCAATCTCGTGGATGGAACTTGACCAAAATAATCATCCGTATAGATGGGCCCTTCCCCATCCGTTTTGAATGGTGCCACCACAACTGTTTTCTCCGTCGCGTTTAACATACTTAATATCCAAATAGAAAGCATCCCATGCGTCTCATTCCATTGCTTTTCCCCTGTATTCGTAATCGAATTAGTCGTTTCAAAACCGACCATTTTTAGGTCGCCTGATGGATTAATTCCAATCAAAGTTTGAATATTCGCGGGAGTTAATAAGCGTATATCCCGATTTACGCGTAAGTATAAATCATTTCCAATGTAATTCTGAAAATGCATATTTTGCACAAATTTAGCTTCTGTTCTTGTCGCAGATTGGACTTCAAAAGGAGAAGAATCTAATTCTTTGGGAACTTGCCAATTTTCAAACGAAAAATCTTTGCCCTGCTTAAAATAGACAGAAAATTGTCCTCCCTCCGGGCCTAACCAAAAACGCTCCTCCCCTCCGAAGGCCGTCATATGCTTGGAAATCTTGCGCGAAGCTAATAAATCATAATTAAGCCAACCGAACGAAATTCCTTTGTCTCCTGCCGCGGTGCTCGTCATCACCCGACCTTGCAAAGCTGGTGAAATAATCACTTTGGCATCTCCTTTTTCATCCTCCAAAACAAGTATTTCAGGTTCACTTTTTTTAAGAAATTCCAAATCAAAACCAAAAGATCCTTTAGTAGAAGGTACAGGAGCACAAGAATTAAGCATAATTAAACAGCAGATTAAATATTTCATCAGGATAATGACTAACTAAAATTACAAGATTTACGAAGTTACTAAAAAGTGATATACTCAGTTCTCTAAAAATCTAACCGCGTACTCAATATGGGTACCATCGGCAAAGCATAGCGGTACGCAAGCGCTTTTATCGCCGAATCATACCGTTCTTCAATCACATTATTGGTATTCAAACTATTTTGTACGTCCGCTCGAATAGACCAAGTATGCCCTTTACGATTAATTTTATAAGCAAGTGAAAAATCAAGTCGGTTAAAATTAGGGTATTGAGCCTCATTGATTTTTGCCGACTGCAATATGGTTGTATTTCTTTTAATGGATTCGGGCAAATTGACGGGCGTATATCGATTACCGCCACGCAACATGTAGTGAAAATTGATCGATAGCGTTTTTTGTTTATTCAATTGGAAATCTTTACCTACCAACAGATTCGCAGCAAACAAATTATTAAACTGTGTATTTCGCCAAATTAAATTTCTGTTCTGGTATTTTGAGTCAAACAATGAAGCCGTGAGTAAGTAATAAAAATCATTCGCAAAAAATCGCTCCAACGTAAATTCCAACCCTTTATTTATTCCTTTTCCCTCATTAACCAATACTTGAGAAGGAATTCCTGAGCTGTAATTGACCATCGAAAAAACACCATTTCGCGCTGAATCAATAGGTACTTGTTGAATATCCTGCCAATATGCCTCAATTTTTAGTCGGGTCGACTCCCCTAGCAGTTGGTCAAACGAAAGCACTTGATGCATGGAACGCGAAGGAATTATGGATTTATTTGGTTGAACAAATATTCCTGGACTTGGGTACCTTTTATATAAATAAATGGAAAGCGGCTCTAAACGGGAATGCCAACCAAGACCCAGGCCAAATCGGCCACCCGTCTGATTTTGGAATGAAATAGCCATGCGCGGTTCCAGTGCCTTTGCCCCATTTAAACTAAAATGATACGCGTGAAGTCCGATGGTACTTTGAAGAAAAGGAGTCCATTTTTGGGTTACCTGTGTAAATACTTGCGAATAATAAGTCGCATCGGATTCCTGTAAATAATTCACGAGAGCCCTACCATTCCAACGATTTTCTTGTAGATCAAAACCTAACCTACTGAGAATAAAACCTAGTTTTAACGTTGTAGCACTTGACACTTTATGTAAATAGGTGGAATTAAGCCGCCAATTGGGGTAACGATAGGACTGATTTCGAATACTCCTCCATTGCGAATTTAAAATTTCATCTCGATCAAATTGGGTAGATTCTTGTGTAAAGGCCAGGTTACTAGATAAATTTCCATGCTTCATGGGTAGTTTATGCCCTACGCCAAAAACACCTATGAATCCAGAAGAATATTCCCTCGTCTTAATTTTTTCATCCTCAGTGTCATTGGAGCCCATTAAGCCCCAAAAGCTAAGCGTACCAGCCTTTTTAAGTGGAACCTCAATCGTGTAGTTAACGTCACGATACGCAGGCTTGAAATTTCCCGTATTAATACGTACCAAACCCGATTTTAAGAGTAATTCTAACGTTGAATACCGCGCACCTACTCGGTAAGAACCACCCTGTTTTCCCAAGGGTCCTTCCAATGCTAAATCAATTCCAACCACAGAAAGTTGGGCCATCCACTCTAATTTCTCATTATTTCCTCGGCGAAAACGTAAATCAAATACACCGGAAGACGCGTTTCCATATTCCGCAGGAAATGCAGAAGTCATAAAGTCAGAGTTCGCTAAACTTGTCGAATTAATCATGGAAATAATTCCACTCGTTGACCCTTGACCATCACCAAAATGATTGGGATTGGGAATTTCAATACCCTCCATACGCCACAATAAGCCTTTTGGTGAATTTCCTCGGATAATGATTTCATTATTTTGATCTGAACCGGCATTACTAACACCTGCAAAATTCAAAGCCATTCGTGCCGGATCTTGAAATCCACCGGCATATCTATTTGCTTCAGCCAATGAAAATTGCCGCGTACTAATTAAAGCCGATTCATTCAAAGCCTGATCCTTTCGCTTCTCAGCAACAATTCTCACCTCACGTAGGTAAACAACTTTTTCCTCCATTTCGATCGGAAGAACTATCTCTTTACCACTGGTGACCTCCATCATGGGTATTTCATACGGAACATAGCCCAATCGGGAAAAAGTAACTTTATAGCGACCTATCGGAGTTCTTGCAAAATTGAATCTCCCCATCGAATCTGAAAAAACAACTTGTTGGTGAGGGGAAATTCGCACACTTACACCAGCTAACGGCTGAAGTGTTTCTTTGTCAACAATGCGTCCTCGAATATTTTGTTCTAGACTTTGACAGATAAGTTCATGGCTTAAAAACAAAAAACAAGCCATAAATACCCTCCGAATGATGGAATTAATTGTAGACATCAAATCAAATTTTTACCAAAGTACAGTGGGTCAAAAAATATAGCAGAACGGAGACTCATTCACTTTAGGGAAGAATTAAATGAATCTCATATCGAAGTCCTCGTTCAGCACGAATGAGCACGTTCCCGGAATCATCGATATCAGTTGGCCTAAAATTCGCAACAAACTCCTTATCAATTTTATCAAATGAAATATGAATGACTTGACAGCCTTGAATATCAACAACCGTTGAAAACGGAAAACTTTTCAAAGGCTTCTCGGATTGAATAGCGATTATGTTAGCTGGAAAAGGTCCATCCTCGAACGTACACCCAAAATTAGGACTCTTACGCTGTTCTTGATTTTTTTGCGCGTGTAATTGAGAACACCCCAATAAGCAAAGGAAAATAAGTAGGCTGATTTTCAATGTCATTTTTATTTTGTCAAATATCTAGGTTTTTGTATGATTTTTCACCGTCCTCTTTTAGTTTTATCTCTAAAATTAATTTTCAATTGTTGGGAATTTCCCATAAGTTTATCAGATTCTTTAAACCTATTTTATATTACCTATGGAATACCGGAAATTAGGAAAAACGAATGAACTCGTTTCTGTATTGGGATATGGAGCGTCTCCGCTGGGAAACGTTTTCGATGTTGTGGATGAAAAGGAAGGAATGCAGGCGGTACATTATGCGATTGATCATGGTGTTAATTTTTTTGATGTATCTCCATTTTACGGAATTACCTTAGCGGAAACGCGCTTGGGAAAGGCTTTAAAAGGAAAGCGAAATGATTTATTTGTCGCGACCAAATGCGGTCGTTACGACCTGCAGGTTTTTGATTTTTCAACCAAGCGAATCATGGCTAGTATTGATGAATCCCTACAGCGCTTACAGATGGATCATGTCGATTTATTCCAATTGCATGACATCGAATTTGTTTCCAAGGAGCAAATTTTAAATGAAGCC
>NZ_CBAUBA010000057.1:0-4559 GCF_964796385.1 Aquirufa sp.
CATTTGGATCTTGCAGAATTATGCGAAAACCGGCCTCAACGGTTTTTGCATTAGCTCCACCACCTACATCTAAAAAATTAGCGGGATCGCCACCTGATAACTTAATTATATCCATTGTAGCCATTGCTAAACCAGCACCATTGACCATGCAGCCAACATTACCATCTAACTTTACATAATTAAGATCATTCTCTGAAGCTTCGACTTCCAGTGGATCTTCTTCTTGTAAATCTCGTAGAACAGCTAAATCTTTATGACGATACAAGGCATTATCATCAATATTTACTTTTGCATCAACTGCCAATATTTTATCATCAGATGTCTTTAAAACAGGATTAATTTCAAACATTGAAGAATCCGTATCAACATAAGCACGATAGAGCGACTGAATAAATTTAACCATCTCCTTAAATGCTTGACCACTTAAACCGAGCATAAAAGCAACTTTTCGAGCTTGAAAATCTTGTAAACCTACGCGAGGATCAATCCACTCTTTAATAATTTTTTCTGGAGTGTGTTCAGCTACTTCTTCAATATCCATTCCTCCTTCAGTAGAAGCCATAATTACATTACATGAACGACCACGGTCTAGTAAAATAGAAATATAAAATTCCTTCGGTTCTGAATCACCTGGATAATAAACATCTTCACTGATCAAAACCTTATTAACCTTCTTCCCCTCTGGACCTGTTTGATGTGTAACCAATTGCATTCCTAAAATTTGAGAAACACGTTCTTGAACTTCATCTAGATTCTTGGCCAACTTCACTCCTCCTCCTTTACCACGACCGCCGGCATGAATTTGTGCCTTGACAACAAACCAACCAGTTCCTGTCTGTGCTTTTAACGCCTCAGCTGCTGAAATGGAATCTTCGACTTTATCAACAACAATCCCTTCTTGAATTCTTACTCCGTAACCTTTGAGAATTTCTTTGGCTTGGTATTCGTGAATATTCATTTAGTAAAAATTTTAATTTCGTGAAATTACTATTTATTTGCCAAACTTTTAAATTGTTCAATTAACAAGTTCATTTTCATAGAATAACCCAATAAAATGTTAGAATTAAAAAATATTTCCAAAAGTTATGGATCCCAATTAATTCTAAATGACATTTCATTTAGCGCTGATAATAATTCACTAGTATCAATTCTAGGTCCTTCTGGGTCAGGAAAAAGTACATTATTACAAATTATAGGCTTGTTGACAAAAGCAGATTCAGGAGAAATACGATTAAACGATATTTCATATTTGAATTTAGATACAAAAAATTTAGAGGTATTTCGAAATGAAAATTTGGGATTTGTTTTTCAATTTCACAACCTTCTGAATGAATTCTCAGCCTTTGAAAATATTATGATGCCATTGTATTTGCGCAAAGAATATAACAAGGAAAAAGCAACGTATTTAGTAAATGAGATTTCTACATCATTGGGAATCAATCAACTGCTTAAAAAATACCCTGCGAACCTTTCTGGAGGTGAACAACAAAGAGTCGCAGTAGCAAGGGCACTTATAACTGAACCTACATTGTTATTAGCCGATGAACCGACAGGAAATCTTGACAATAAAAATGCAGAAGATTTATATAATTTATTTCTTAAAATAAAGGAAGAGCGCAACCAACAGATTATTATGGTTACGCACAACAACAAACTAACAGAACAATCTGATAAAGTCATATTCTTAGATTCAGGTAAAATTATATAGTATTTACTGACAATATGTCATAAATTTGACCAATAATTTAAGTCTAATTCATGCAAGAATTAAATATACTAGCCCAATCAACAAGTGATAATCTAGACTTACCTCGAATTTCATCCGATACAAATGACTCTTTTTTATTGGGTAAAGTTTACATTGAGAGCTATGGTTGTCAAATGAATTTTGCTGATTCAGAAGTTGTTACAGCTATTTTAATTAATAATGGTTACGGAACTACGTCTAATATTCAAGAGGCAGATTCTATTTTATTAAATACTTGTGCCATTAGAGATAATGCAGAACAAAAAATTCGTCATCGTTTACAGACATTCAAAGCTATTAAATCAAAAAATCCTAAAGTTGTAATTGGAATTTTAGGGTGCATGGCAGAACGTTTAAAAACCAAATTAATAGAAGAAGAAAAATTAGTTGATTTAGTTGCAGGTCCAGATTCGTATCGAGACCTACCCAATTTGCTTGGACAAATTGAAAATGGCCAAAAGGCTATTAATGTCTTTCTTTCTAAAGAAGAAACTTACGGAGACATTGAACCCGTCAGACTTCATTCTAACGGAGTTAGTGCTTTTGTAAGCATCATGCGTGGGTGCGATAATATGTGTTCATTTTGTGTTGTGCCATTCACACGAGGTAGAGAACGCTCTCGGGATTATGATTCCATTCTTGACGAATGTCAAAAATTATACGAAAAAGGATTTAGAGAAATTAATTTACTAGGTCAAAATGTTGATTCTTATCGATGGGAAAATCCATCAACCAAAGAATTAATAACTTTTGATAAACTGATAAGTCTAACCGCTCAAATACATACAGATTTACGTATACGTTTTTCAACTTCTCATCCGAAAGACATTACTAATGAGGTTTTGTATGCAATGAAAAAACATTCTAATATTTGCAAAAACATACACCTTCCTGCTCAAAGTGGTAGTAATCGTATTCTAGATAAAATGAATCGAACTTATACTAGGGAATGGTATTTAGAGAGAATAAGAGCCATACGTGAAATTCTGGGTAATGATTGTGGTATTTCCCATGATATAATTGCTGGTTTTTGTTCAGAAGATGATCAAGATCATCAAGATACATTAAGCCTTTTAAATGAAGTTATTTTTGATTTTGGCTATATGTTTACATATTCAGAAAGACCTGGAACGCCGGCAGCAAAAAAATATACGGATAATGTACCACTAGAGGTAAAATCTAAACGTTTACAAGAAATTATTGATCTACAACGAAAACATTCCGGAATTAGAAATGAGCAAATGATCAATTCAATTCAGAGAGTTCTGGTAGAAGGAAATTCAAAAAAATCTAATCTACATCATTTTGGTAAAACAGACAACAACAAAATTGTTGTTTTTGAAAAAGGATCTGAAAAGGTTGGTAGTTATGTAGATGTTAAAATAACTGCATGTACCACTGGGACTTTATTAGGGCATCTAAATTTAACAAATACTTGATATGGAAAATTCACACATTGCAGGTATCAAGGCAAGATTTGGAATAATTGGAAATTCCTCAGCATTACTTCATGCTATATCGATAGCTGAACAAGTCGCATCCACGGACATGACAGTACTTATTACCGGGGAAAGCGGTTCGGGTAAAGAATCATTTTCAAAAATAATACATGCATTATCAAAAAGGAAACACGGTCAATTCATAGCTGTTAATTGTGGTGCAATTCCAGAAGGTACAATAGATTCCGAGTTATTTGGGCATGAAAAGGGTTCATTTACGGGAGCCATAGAAGCAAGGAAAGGGTATTTTGAAGTTACAGATGGCGGGACAATTTTTCTAGATGAAATAGCCGAAATGCCGCTAGGCACTCAAGCAAGATTATTGCGTGTGTTAGAGAATGGGGAATTTTATCGAGTTGGTTCATCAAAAGTTCAGAAAAGCAATGCGCGCGTAGTGGCGGCAACAAATTTAAATCTTCAAGATGCGATAGAAAAAGGTAAGTTTAGAGAAGATTTATACTATCGACTTTGTACGGTACCTATTTATGTACCCCCACTCCGTGAAAGAGGTTCGGATATTGAATTGCTTTTTAGAAAATTTACAACTGATTTTTCTGAGCTTCATCGGGTAAAGCCTGTTTCATTAACAAATGAAGCTAAAATACTACTTGAAAAACAACGGTTTCCGGGTAATATTCGTCAATTAAAAAATTTAGCAGAACAAATTTCAGTATTAGAATTAGGGGATCGTATTTTAGACGAAGAGAAGCTAAACGAATATTTATTGTTTAATGAGCCTAAAATAAAATCGACTCTTATTAAAGGTGAAAACTTTCAAGGTTCTGAAGGAATGAATGAAAGAGAAATATTATACAAAATTCTTTTTGATCTTAAACGTGATGTTACTGAATTAAAGAAAATACTATTACAAGTAATTGAATCAGGAAATAGCAATGCATATGATATAATTAATGAAAATTCAGATTTATTTGCCGATATTAATTATTCTCCTAACCCATCTATTAAAGCAATTAGCCAAACAGTCAATGTTGATAAAAATGGATTAGAAAATTCAATATCTATCGAACCAAATAAGACGATTCATGTAGTTGAAGAATCTAATTTTGAAGAAATAATATCACCTAGTCAAGACGTGACACTTTCTTTGGAAAAACAAGAAAAAGAAATTATTATCCGCGCTTTGAAGAAAAATAGAAATAAAAGAAAACATGCTGCAAGAGATTTAGGGATATCAGAAAGAACACTATACCGAAAAATTAAACAATATGATCTCGAAGACTTGGCATAAATTATCAAAATATATACTCTTTTCTTATGTATTTATACATATTCTATCTTGTTATAGCTTTAAA
>NZ_CBAUBA010000058.1:0-4465 GCF_964796385.1 Aquirufa sp.
TATCTGCAGGAGCTTTGAACGTGGACGGAAACAAATTAGTGGGAGGTAATTTCACCATTGATTTAAAAACAATCAAAGCATTGGATATCACAGATCCGGCGTACAACCAAAAGTTTATCGGCCACATCTCTTCAGGAGACTTTTTTGAGGTTGAAAAATTCCCAACAGCTAATTTTGTGATCACAAAAATCGCTGCAAACCAAATTACAGGTAACTTGACAATCAAGGGCATTACCAAATCTGTTTCATTCCCAGCTGAAATCTCAGTAAAAGGAGGAAAAGTGGCTGCCAAGGCTTCAATTACAATTGACCGTACAGATTACAACATTCAATACGGTTCAAAGAAATTCTTTGAATCAATTGGAGACAAGGCTATCATGGATGACTTTAAGTTAGTCGTTTCATTGGTTAGCGAATAAATTAATCCGCTTAAGAGCCGAGGTGTAAAATTTACACCTCGGCTTTTTTATAGTTAAACAAAATAATAAAGATGTCTATAATTAATGATTTAGCTTGGCGTTATGCGGCAAAGCGCATGAATGGCAACAAGGTACCAACCGCTAAAATTGAAGACCTGTTAGAAGCAATCCGCTTGTCTGCCTCAGGATTTGGCCTACAGCCATATCAGATTTTTGTGATTGAAAATCCAGAATTACGTGCACAAATTCAACCCATTGCATTTGGCCAACCGCAGGTTACGGAATCTTCGCATTTACTTGTATTTGCCGCATGGAATGAAATAACAGAAGAAAAAATTGATTCATTTATACAATTGGTTTCTGAAACACGTAACGTACCTGTCGCTAATTTAAGTGATTACCGCAAAGCAATTAGCGGAATGTTGAATCGTACGCAAGAAGCTCAGGCAAACTGGGCGGCTCGCCAGGTGTATTTGGCCATGGGAACAGCACTCGCTGCCGCAGCCCATTTTAAAATTGATACAACACCCATGGAAGGATTTATGCCTGCCAAATTAGATGAATTGCTCGATTTGTCGGCGAAAGGCTTGCATTCAGTATTGATGTTAGCAGTAGGTGAGCGTGATGCAGCTGCAGATTACATGACCAATGCTGCGAAAGTTCGGTATCCAAAAGACCAACTTTTCATTCGCATGTAATCGCACCAAATTCTTATTTAGTTAAAAGGCTCCTTCGGGAGCTTTTTTTTATCAGTTTTTTAGTCTAAATCCGAATGAACTAGTCACGCGTCGAATATGACATGACTTAGTTGACCGCTACTTTTATAAAGCAATCGCGACGCAAATTAAACTCACATTTTAACCCTAAAAAACAATGAGAAATGAATGGAATTCCTTGAACAATTTTACAAACTATGAACTTAGTTGGCACGAGCAAATGCACATAGAAGCCGGTGGTTTCTGGGAAATAGTGGGCATTATCTGTGGGGTATTAACGGTAGCAGCCATTATATACGTATTAGGTGGAGCCGCTGTATTATTAGCGCTACAATATTAATTCACATTTAAAAAAAAAGATAATGGAACTTGAAAAATTTAATCGATTTGCCTTGAGCGAATTGGAGATGCATGAAATCTCGGGTGGAAATTGGTGGTCTGACTTTAAGACTGGATTTATGGACGGTTTTAATTGGGCAACCGGGGTCGTATTGGACGCAGTTAGCTTTGTTGACAAACTGCGATTAGCCACACGATAAAATGAACCAGGACCCGTTACATGAACTAAAGGCAAAAATCAATCGTAAAAAACAATTGATTTCTGAGATACATCAAAATGTAACCAAAACTATCATCATAACAATAAATGGGCATTTTGAAATTACAAAACTGATTATTCAGCCAAACGTAGCACATAAAACAATTGAAGAGGAATTGCCATGCCTGATTTCGAATGGAATAAAATCCGTAAGTGAAAAGATTAATCGGGTTTTGATGGAATTTCAAGCAGCCAACTCGTAAGTTGGCTGCTTACAATAAATCCCGAACATCAACCTGAAAATAGGTGGCAATCGCCAGCAATCGTTCAACGCTCAATTTTGTTTTTCCTGACTCAAGCTTTGCATAGGTACTTTGCGTAATTTTTAAATTAAAGGCCACGGCTTCTTGTGAAATTCGGCGCTCCTCTCGTAAATTTTTCAGGTTAATCAGTAGCTTGGACATCTTCGATTTGGTAAAAACAAATCTACTTGAATCTAGCAGGCATTGAAGCTAAAAAACTGATATTGAAAAACAGTAAACTTATAACTTCAAAAATTCTTCCGATGAGATTACAGGTTCTAAACCCAATCGTGCTCCTTCGTGAATTAAGAGATCCCATCCAGAGGCCAAATCGTTTCGAATTTGTCCTTCTAAGATAGCCTCGCGAATGATCACTTTAATTTGGCCAATCTCTTTTCCAGGACCTAAATCAAACACATGCATGATGATTTCACCTGTGATGACGGGTTGAAAATTACGTAGCGAATCGCTGGCTTCTACCTCTTTTAGCTTTTCTTCTACCGTGTCAAAATTCCGCAAATAGCGTTTGACTTTATCCCCATTTTTCGAGGTGATATCGGCCCTACACAAGGTCATAAGTGCCTCAAGCTCATCTCCTGCTTCAAACAATAAGCGGCGCAATGCGGAATCAGTAATTTCTTCTTTGGAGAGCGCAATCGGTCTTAAATGTAGGCGGACTAGTTTTTGCACCAACTTCATTTTCTCATTTAGAGGCAATTTAAGTCGCTTGAAAATTACAGGTACTTGGCGTGCACCTATTTCTTCATGTCCATGAAATGTCCACCCTTTTCCTTGTACGAATCTTTTGGTTTGCGGTTTCGCAATATCATGTAAAATTGCTGCCCAGCGCCAAAATAAATCATCTGTATTGACCGAAATATTATCCAACACCTGAAGAGTGTGGTAGAAATTATCTTTATGTCCTTTGCCATCCTCCGTATCTACCCCCTTCAACTTCATAAACTCGGGGAAAATAATGGGTAAAATTCCACAAGCGTCCAACAGCAGAAAACCGTAGGAAGGTTTTTTACATAAAATAATTTTGTTTAATTCATCTGAAATACGCTCCATGGAGATAATCGACAAACGATCTTTCTCCTTTTGAAGTGCATCAAAAGTCTCAGGTAAAATATCAAAGCCCAATTGACTCGCAAACCGAATCGCACGCATCATCCGCAACGGATCATCCGAAAAGGTAATGCCCGGTGCCAAAGGGGTCCGAATACATTTAGCCTCAATGTCAGCTAAACCTCCAAAAGGGTCCAATAAATTGCCCCAATAAGCAGCATTTAATTGAACGGCTAGCGCATTAATCGTAAAATCTCTACGATTTTGATCATCCTCCAAGGTCCCTTCCATCACCAGAGGTTTCCGTGAATCGCGCTGATATGACTCCTTACGAGCACCCACAAATTCCAAATCCCAATCGTCCACTTTAAGCATGGCCGTACCAAAATTCTTAAATATAGATACCGCATGATCTGGCAACTCAAATTCCCGTGCAACTTGCTCAGCAAGTTCAATGCCGGAACCAATACACACAATGTCGATATCTTTACAAGGCCGACCTAATAAATGGTCTCTCACATAACCCCCAACTACATATGCATCTATGTTCAAGCGATCTGCCGCTTGTCCAATTTTTTTAAATATACCTTGCTCTATGATGGCTAATCCCTGCATACCTACGATCTAATCAGTGTAAATTCACCCCCAAGCCCTAATTTGACTATTTTTGAGGGCTTAGTACTTGCCTGCTTCGCCTTGGGAGCTTGTAAAATATAATCAACCTGATCTTTTATCTCGGCTGAAATAGAAGTAAAATCAATCGGTGATGGGCTACCCGAAATATTAGCCGAAGTCGAAACAATCGCCCGCTGATACCGATAAACCAAGCCCTTACAAAATTCATCTTTCACTAATCGAATGGCAATTGAGCCATCAGGACCTAATAAATGGGTCGATACATTTTTTCCTTTCGGATAAATAACAGTCAAAGGATCCTCCGCAAACTCAACTAAATCCCATGCAATTTCAGGCACCTCCTCCACATACTCGCTTAATTGTTCAATTTTTGAAATTAAAACAATCAATCCCTTCTCTGCAGGCCGTTGTTTGATTTGCCAGATTTTCTCAATCGCGGCATCCTGACGCACATCACATCCAAGACCCCAAATGGTATCACTTGGATATAAAATAACCCCTCCAGCTTTTAAAGATGCCAAAGCATCTTGGTACAGATTTTGCATAATGGGCACAAAGGTAGCAATGTTTGCCCGTAATTGGCTACCTTTGGGGTTTCAAAATCAACACACAATTTGATTTAAACATGTTGCGAATTCAAAATTCAATCAGTGCGAGTATTAGCCTTGGCCTTCGCCAACTGTTTTCCATAGAAGCGAATGACATTAGTCTTCAAGAAACCAAAAAGGAATTTGAAGGCACATTTACCTGCGTTGTTTTTCCCTATACGAAACAAGCAGGCATGGC
>NZ_CBAUBA010000059.1:0-3525 GCF_964796385.1 Aquirufa sp.
TACCTAATTCTAATACACCAAGTGGTCAATCTCCGTTAAGAGGAAATTTTGCAGGTGTTGGACATATTTATGATGAAGAAAATGATGTTTTTTATCCACCTAAGCCTTATCCATCATGGATTTTAAATACAAATATTTGGAATTGGGAAGCTCCTGTACCATGTCCTTTTGTTGAAGGTGGTCCAATATATGAATGGGATGAATCAATACAAAATTGGGTAGTACAAGAATAGCCCCTTTACTTAATAAGTAAAATATTATATATATTTCATAAATATAAATATGAAAGATTTTAAAAGTACTTGTTGGCCATTTAAAATAGAAGAAATAAATAACTATGCATTTTGGGAAAACGCTTTTTCCGTTGAAGAATGTGAAGTTATAAAAAACATTGGTAAAGAAAAAGGATTAATAAGAGGAACTATTTTTAAAGAAGAAAGTATAAGCAATAACATTAGAGATAGCCAAATTTCTTGGTTATATTCATCTGATAATTTAGAATTTGCCTTTAGAAAAATTACAGACATTGTAACAAAACTAAATGAACAATTTTTTAAATTTGAATTATTTGGTTTAATAGAGGGACTTCAATTTACTAATTATCAAGCTCCAGGTGGAAAGTATGGGAGACATGTAGATAGAGGTTTTTCTTCTTTAATTAGAAAATTATCTGTTTCTATTCAATTAGATGATCCAAGTAATTATGAAGGAGGAGATTTATTTTTATATGAATCGGAAACAGGTGTTCCTATGAAAAAAGAACAAGGAACTCTTGTTGTATTTCCATCTTATACAATGCATGAAGTAACTCCTGTCACTAAAGGAGAAAGAAATTCTTTAGTAGCGTGGGTAACAGGACCCGGTTTTAAATAAAATGAATTTTAGTGACAAAAAATATCAAGTTATAAAAAATGCAATATCTAAAGAACTTGCTGAATTTATATTTAATTATTTTAAGTTGAAAAAAGAAGCTGTTAAATATTTATATGATAATAAATTGATGTATGAAACATCATTGTTAGGAACTTGGAAAGATCAACAAGTTCCAAATGTATATTCTCATTATGCAGATTTTGTTATGGAAACTTTACTATTGAAAGTAATGCCTATAATGAAAAAAGAAACTAATTTAGATTTAATTCCAACTTACTCTTTTGCAAGAATTTATGAAAAAGGTTCTATACTTCATAAACACAAAGATAGGCCGTCTTGTGAAATATCTACAACATTAAATTTAGGTGGGGATTTTTGGCCGATATATTTAGAAGGTATTAAAGTTGATTTAGAACCAGGAGATATGTTGGTATATTCTGGTTGTGATTTAGAGCATTGGAGAGAAGAATTTACAGGAGATATATGTGCTCAAGTTTTTTTACATTATAATCATATTAATGGTCCTTTTGGTAAAGATAATTTAAATGACAGAAGACCTTTTTTAGGACTTCCACCTTTTACTAAAAAATGAAAACAAAAATATACTGGGCTCCTTATGTAAAAGACAAGGAACTTGATTGGAGTATACTTCATTATGATCCAGAAAATCTTTTTGAAAGAATTAAAAGTAATGTAAATAAAGATTCAATAATTAAATCGGGAGGGAATTTAATAATGTGCCCTGCTGTTAAAAATTATATGAATAAAATTTTTGTATTTAAAAATACACTTGAATCGCATTTTAAATTAGAAGAAAATAATAAAGTAATTCCACTGTCAAAAAATTATATTAATGCCTCTATAAAAAGAGAAAGTAATTTAAAAAACTGTAAATTATTAGAATATAGCATGCCTTTAATATTTTTTAGTGAAAATGATATTAATATGTCTTTAACTTCTCCTTTTTTTTCCAATTGTCCGCATTTAAAATATGGTTCTATAGTTCCAGGTAAATTTAATATTTCAAAATGGTTTAGAAATATAAATATTGAATTTAATCTATGGGAAAATATTAATGAATTTAAAATAGAAAAAAATGAAGATTTATTTTATGTAAATTTTGAATGTGAACAAGAGGTAGAATTAATAAGATTTGATGTTACAGAAAGATTATTAAAAATCGCAGAAGTTGCAGGACACTCTACTATTTGGGAAAAATTTATCCCTTTAAAAGAAAGATATGAAAGATTTAAAAAAGCAAAGATGCATAAAATTGTAATAAAAGAAATAAAAAATAATTTAATATGAAAAATAAAGAAATAGTAAACATTTTTCCAGAAGCTTTGGGTATTTATAAAATAGAATACGATGAAAACTTTGTTAAAAATCATATCTTAAATTTAGAATATAAAGAAACCTTTGATACAACAGGATCTAATAAAAAAGATTCAAATTGTTTTATTTCTGTAAAAGGAAATATTTTAAACGGTTTAGATAAATTAAAAGAAGATATAAATAAATGTGTTAGTGATTATTTAAATAATATTTATGGTTATGAAATTAATCCTCAAATTATAGATTCTTGGGCTACAAAAACAAAAACAGGAGGAGTATCTCAGGAACATTTTCATTGTCATAGTTTGATAAGTGGTGTATTTTATTTAACCAAAGGTTCTTTTAGATTAACTAGACCAACTATTGATTATTTTTGGAAATTGAAAGTAAAAGAAAATAATTTTTTAAATGGAAAAACTTTAGATTTTAATATTGATAGTGGAACTTTGTTATTATTTAAAAGTTTTTTAAATCATAAAATTTTAAAACATGAATATAAAGAAGATAGATATTCAATTGCTTTTAATATTGTCCCTGAAGGTATTTTCGGTGGAGAAACATCTTTAATAAACTTTGGAAAAATACAATGAATTTAATAGAGGAAAAATTTTCCTTACTATTAAAAGATGTTGTTTATGCAACTAATGAACAAAAAGAAAAAGAACATTGGAATATTTCAGGTATTTTAAAAAACAACTCAAATCAAGAATTTAAATTTGATGTAAGACCGATGTTTAATATGCCTAATAATCAATTAGGTAAAAAAGGAACAACTAAAAGCAAGGCTGATAAAATAGTGCTTGAAGCTGATAATACATGGATAATAATTGATGTTTCAGAACTTCATGAATACATTAAAAATCAACAATCTAAAGTTATTCAACTTGAAGATTTGCTTAGTAAATTAGAATGGAATATATACATATCTAAGGTATAAGCTTTCTGGCTTTTATAAAATAATCATGTATAATGCTGCTTTATGCCATTACAAAAGATACAATTTAAACCTGGATTTAATAAACAACAAACTGCAACCGGAGCCGAAGGGCAATGGATTGATGGTGATAATATTAGATTTCGTTATGGTGAACCACAAAAAATAGGGGGATTCCAGCAATTAATTGCAGAGACTTTAGCAGGTCCAGCGAGAGACCAGCATACTTGGACAGCATTAGATGGTAAAAGATATGCAGCAATAGGTACTTCTAAATTATTAGTTATTTATTACGAACAAGAATTTTTTGATATTACTCCACTTGGTACAGCTTTAACATCTTGCACGTATACATCAACAACAGGATCATCAACTGTTACAAT
>NZ_CBAUBA010000060.1:0-3121 GCF_964796385.1 Aquirufa sp.
GTCAATGACGTGTCACATTTCAATTGAAGAAATGGAAAAAATTCTAATTTTGTATCATGGAATTAGGAGATAAAATAAAGTCTGCGCGAGTGCAGGAAGGGATGACCCAAAGAAAACTGGCAGAGAGGGCAGGGCTAGCTGAACGACCATAAATTAGCATACTAACCGAAAAGAATGCCAATTGCACAACAATGTATAAGTGTGATGCGGGCGAAAGTGGTGACATGAAAGTAATTACATTGAATAAACTAACTGCAAAACGGAAAGTAAAGTGCCTCGAAATCCCGCACTAGCATAGCCAAACGGTAGCACAATTTACAAAACGCTTCACCCACATGACAGAAAACGTAATGAATTCAGAATTAAATAGCAAACTTAAACTTTGGGATGGTGTTCATACTGAATACTTAACAGAATTGTATGGAGTAAATTCTTTGAGTTTAGATTTTTTCGAGAATTTGGTAGCAATTTGTGTCAATGAACAAGATTTGCAGAAAACAGCTACTTGGCTCATTAAACACCACTACGACAATGGACAAAAATTGCCCGGACTTCTTACTGAGAGACTTTTAACATCTTGCAAAACTGTTGAAAATTGGGAAGCTAAACTTCATCTTTTGCAACTCTTGCCATATTTTAAACTAACAAATAAATCAATTATAATTACAGAAGATTTTACCAGAAAGTGTTTAGAAGACAACAATAAGTTTTTTAAGGCTTGGGCATACAACGGTCTTTATGTGCTGACAAAATATATCCCCGAACTAACAACAGAATTGGAATTTATTTGCCAAAGAGCAATGGAAACAGAAAGTGCAGCTATAAAATCTAAAGTAAAGAAAATTCTTTTGGCAATAAATAAACGAAGAAAGTAACCAATCGACAGAAGAGAAATTACCAAGTAAATATTAATAACAATTGCAAGTTTTGCACTAATGGATACAATGTTTATAATACTCCCCAATTACAGACCAAAAGTATCAGTCACTATCTTCAAAACATCTCCACACAGGTAGATAAGATTGAAGCTGTTTTGGAAGAAGCAAAGTTTTTATGGAAAAAATATTTTGAACATACTGATTCAAAAAAAATACGAGATGAATTGAAATTAAATAGACCCGATGTAGGATGGTACCAAATAAGAAAGGCAATTCAATATCGCAATGCAGATTCAGATTTTCCTCCAGTTAGCTTTAAAAATTTTGAAATAGCTTATAAATCTTTGACTGAAAAAATCTTGCCTCAAGTTTATGAATTTGGTTTTTTGAAGGTTTAATAAATGTTTATGTAAGATTAGGGATATATAATGATTAAAATAAAACCTTATTACCTATAACCTTTATCATTTTCATTGGTATTAGTTTCATTAACTCTCTGATTTTCAGTAGTTCTTGAACAATAGTGTTCGAAAAGTGTAAATTAGAGGGAGCCATACTAGACAAGCCATCAGAAATGATGGCTTTTTCTTTGTCTATCGCCGGGTTAAGCTAATGCGTATAAATACATAAATTTTCAGTCATCTTTCTTCCGACATTCATTTTTGGTGCAATAGAGTAAATATTTTGCGAAAGTTCCATTTTAAGTTAACTTTGTAAATTAAGGCCTAATAAATGAATTAAGAGAAATCGTTTTTTATAAAAATTATTTCAATGATTTTTTTAATAAACAGTCTGAAAAAGGGAAAGAAAAAATCGATTATGTTTTATTTCTAGTTACTCATATAGATAAAGTGCCTGAGAAGTTTTTAAAACATTTAGAAGGGAATAAGGGTTTGTATGAAATAAGAGTTGAACATGGCAGTAACATTTTTAGAATATTCTGTTTTTTTGACAAAGGAAAGTTTATTGTTTTATTAAATGGTTATCAAAAGAAAATGCAAAAAACTTCAAGTAAGGAAATTACAATGGCTAATAAATTAATGAAGGAATATTATATTAATACTAAAAAATGAAGTTATGGCAACGAAAGAAAATAATTTAACTACTTATAAGCAACATTTGTCTAAGCGTTATGGTGTAAAGGGATCAGAGAAGAGAACTGAATTTGAAATTAAAGCGAAAGCTTTTCTAATTGGAGAGTTGATTAAAGAAGAAAGAAAAAATGCAAAAATGACACAAGAACAATTAGCAGATAAAATTGGCGCAAAAAAAAGTTTCATATCGAGAATCGAAAATGGAAAAACAGATATTCAGCTTTCTACATTATATAGATTACTTGAATTTGGATTGGGTAAAACTGTTGAGGTGTCAGTTAATTAACTCTATAGAAAATTTTAAAATATGATTAACTATAACAATAAAGCTTTTAGACCCGTTCAAAATACGGATAACGCGGAAACATCATCAGAAACTCTTTTTTATTACAAACAAGAAGGCAATATCATATCTTCTGAATATAAAGGCGGTAAAATTATATACGGCCATTTAATAGGGTTGGTTGACAAAGAAGGATGTATAGAAATGTGTTACCATCAAATTAATGTCAATAACGAAATTATGACTGGTAAGTGTTTTTCAAAACCAGAAATACTCACAAACGGTAAAATTCGTTTACATGAAACATGGGAATGGACTTCCGGCGACTTTTCAACAGGGACTTCAATAATTGAAGAGATTTAATTCTTAATTTTGAAATGAATTTAGGAACAACTCAATGAACAAATCATTTAACAAATTCCTTTACATCGGATTTTTACTATTAGGACTATTCCAAGCAATTATCTCTAAAGATTATATGCAAGCAGCAGCTTCATTAGGGATTGGAATGGCATTTGATCCATTCAATCCAGAACAAAAGTGGAATGACAGACCAACTTGGCAAAAAGCTGTATTAATTATTCACCTGGCTTTAGTAGCAGCTATGTTTGGATTGGGTATTGGTTTGAATGACAAATAGACCATGTTTTAAATGCTAGTTCTGCCTGACGAATTACTTTGTCATATTTTTCATTATTGTGGTCTATTAATTTGACTGGTGAATGTACTTTCGAAAATTTTGTCGGCATTATTGGCTTCAAATCCTTCTCTAAGATGTTCTCTTTTTCTTTCTCCTTCAGGAATATGTGCAAATTCTGGAAGTACTTTTCTCTCTGCAAATTCGACATAGCTGCCAGCGATATCAT
>NZ_CBAUBA010000061.1:0-3062 GCF_964796385.1 Aquirufa sp.
TTTGGTGCATGTTCCAACACCGGTGCATGCGAAGCTGAGTGTCCTAAAGGCATTTCGCTGGAAAATATCGCGCGTATGAATCGTGAATATTTTTCATCAACTTTCAGTTCCAAATAATCTACATATAACGGCCCTTGAACGAAATTTCAAGGGCTTTTTGCGCCCTTGTTTTTAGAACCTACACATGCTCGATCTGCCCAAAACAAACCATCACTCGGGTGGATTGAAATAATTTGTGGCTCCATGTTTTCGGGTAAAACGGAGGAACTAATCCGCCGACTAAAACGGGCTAAAATCGCAAAATTACGGGTAGAAATCTTTAAACCAGCTTCAGATACCCGATATCATGATGAAGATATCGTCTCTCATAATCAAAATTCCATTCGTTCCACACCCGTTCTTAGTGCAAGTGAAATCCTACTACTAGCTGGAGATTGCGATGTCGTCGGCCTTGATGAAGTACAATTTTTTGATGATTCCATTATTGAAGTAGCTAATTCCTTAGCTAATCAAGGTAAGCGTGTTGTCATTGCAGGTTTGGATATGGACTTTAAAGGTATTCCATTTGGTCCTATGCCTCATTTAATGGCCATCGCAGAATATGTGACTAAAGTACATGCGGTTTGCGTTCAATGTGGAGACGTCGCAAATTACTCGTATAGGATTGTTGACAAAGAGGACACCGTACTTTTAGGAGAAACGGAATCCTATCAAGCGCGCTGCAGAGCCTGTTTTCAAGCCTCGATTTAAGTATGCCAAAGGACAAAAAAGACCCCTCCTTTCGGAAATTAATGCAGCGACTAGTCGCTAGAAAACCTAAGAATTTAGATCAACAATTTTTCCAGGCGCACACGGAAGTTTTCAAGAAAACGGATTGCTTGACTTGTGGCAACTGCTGCCGAACGACAAGTCCCATGTGGAATGAAACGGACATTCAACGGGTTTCACATCTTTTTAAGATGAAGACATCCGCATTTTTGGATGAATATTTAGTTCAGGATTCCGATGGAGATTGGGTTTACCCGGCAGCTCCTTGTCCATTTTTAGATCTTGCAGACAACAAATGTGGGATCTACGATCACCGCCCCAAAGCGTGCCGAGAATATCCACATACGGATCGCAAGAATATCATGGGGATTTTGTCTTTAACGCAAAAGAATGCCCTCATCTGCCCTGCCGTTACTCAAATACTAGAAAAAATCGAGCTAATTTACCCTTGAGCCACTTTTGATTTGAAATTCACGGCAAAATTCGACAATTTCGTAACTCAATAAATCAAAACTATGGCAGCAGTAGAATACTTAGGAATAGACGTAGGAGGTACCGGCGTTAAAATGGGAATCGTTCATTCGGACACCGGCCAAATCAACAGTTTTCAAAGTTATGATACAGCGACCTGGAGAGAATCAAATCACTTTTTAGAGCGTTTGGCAGATGCGATTGCATTGCAATTGTACCAACATAAAAACGTTAAAAAAATAGGTATCGGACTACCTGGTATCCTAACTAAAAACCGTCGGACATTAATTGAAATCACCGCAATACCTGAAATCGATGGATCTCCCATGATTGATATGTTGGAGAAAAGATTCCCAGAGCATCAATTTTTTATGGAAAATGATGCTAATGCGGCTGCTTTAGGTGAATTTTACTTCTCCCCAGATAAGGCGCTTATGCCAGAGGACTTTGTATTTATTACCTTAGGAACAGGTGTGGGTGGCGCAGCAGTTATTGATCGTAAAATATTCTTAGGAGGTGATGGCAATGCCATGGAACCTGGACATGTACCCTCTAAAAATGGGAAGGTATTAGAACGAAACGTCGGAAAAAAAGAAATATTGCAATTGGCAACTGAAATGCGCGCTTCCTATACAGGCAAAACATTATTGACCTCAGACGGAACAATTTCAACTACGGCTTTGGTCGTGGCCGCGGAAGAAGGGGATGAATTAGCCTTAGCCATTTGGAACGAAATAGGAACCCTTTTAGGCGATATGCTCGTTTCTTTAATTCGAATTTTAGACATCAAAAACATATTTATTGGCGGTGGTTTATCGGCATCATATGATTTCATTTTACCAAGTATGGAGAAGCAACTAAACTACTGGCTTACACCTGCCTACCTAGAAAAGTTGACGATAAAAAAGGCGCTATTAGGGAATGATGCGGGCTTATTAGGTGCAGCATCACTTTGTTTTTAATTGAAAGAGCTACTTTCAATTGAAAATTTTCCAAAAAGAATTAGTTGAATTATATTATATATTTTTAAAGTGCAAAATGGAATAAAATTTGTTTGATATTGTAACATTTAATTCTAATCTTTGCAACGTTTTTGAACCCCAAAATTTTTATAAAATGTCAGATATTGCAGAAAAAGTTAAGAGCATCATCGTTGAGAAGTTAGGTGTAGAAGCATCAGAAGTTACTCCTGAGGCATCTTTCACAAACGATTTGGGAGCTGACTCCTTAGACACGGTAGAATTGATCATGGAATTTGAAAAAGAATTCAATGTTTCTATCCCAGATGACCAAGCTGAAAACATCCAGACAGTAGCTCAAGCGGTTACTTATTTGGAAGAAAACGCAAAGTAATCGATTTACGATAAAAAATGATGTCAATTGGTACATGGTAATTCCTTCGGATATATTCCTAGGTTAATGCCCTTTACTAATTGACATTTTTTATTGCAACAAATCTAGTTATACCAAATTATGGAGTTAAAACGTGTAGTAGTAACGGGCCTAGGGGCTCTAACACCGATTGGAAATACGGTAGATACATTTTGGGAAGGCTTAGCTGCCGGAAAAAGTGGTTGTGCTCCTATCACCCGATTTGATGCTGAAAAATTCAAGACTCGTTTTGCTTGTGAATTAAAAGACTTCAAGGTAGAAGACTACATCAATACCAAAGAAGCTAGAAAAATGGATCCATTCACGCAGTATGCGGTGATTGCGGCAGATGAAGCAATTGCAGACGCTGCATTTGATATGGAAACTTTAAATAAAAATAAAGTAGGCGTCATTTGGGGATCAGGGATTGGTGGACTTAAAACCTTTGAGGA